>NZ_JAJEQN010000006.1:0-122993 GCF_020687335.1 Anthropogastromicrobium aceti | reverse complement strand
GGTCGTAGGACTGCTTGTTCGCGAGTTTTGTTGCTCCGGAACAGATGTGTCTGCCAAAGTCCTTGCGATGTACGCAGGCACTAGAACTCCGTCAATGGAACCCCAGTGGCTTGCCGCTGGGTTAAGTCAGCATCCAAATCATTCGAAAGGGATTGTGCGTTTCCAATATGCAGTCACTTATACTGCAACCATTTTTCATTGCTGCGCTATTTTACCACATTTTTTTTGTTCATGTAAGTGTTTTTTTCTATTTTTCTTTGATTTGAGATATTTTCCATGTTTTGCACACTTTTTATTGGAATCATTTCAGTTCTTTTATAAAACTGCGCGGTGTCATTCCATATTTATTTTTAAATGCCCGATGAAAATAAGACAAATTGTGAAAGCCTACCGACAAGGAGACTTCCAAAATAGATGTATTGCCCTGCTCAAATAGCTCCACTGCCTTTTCAAGCCTGACATTGTTTACATATTCCACGCAAGTCATGTTCATATGCTTTTTAAAAAAGCGCATAAAATGATATTCACTGAAACAGCAGATTTTTGCAAGTTCCTCTACGGAGATTGTCTTTGCATAATGAATTTCAATATAATCCAACACGTTTTTTAGCTTATCAGATGGCGTACCCTCCTCTGGCAGCATATTTTTTACCTGCTTTGCGCTGTATTGAAGCAGCAGAAAAATCACCTGCAAAAATAATCCCTTTAATGCAAGCTCATATCCTAGCACCTCTTCATGATAAAGTGATGCAATCTGATAAAAAATTTTTCGAATTAATACATAGGCAGGATGCTTTGGCGTAATCAGGCATGGCAATATTAATTCATGATTCATAATAGGAACAAAATAGCGTGTTGAACATATATCCGTTGAATTTCCGCCAAGAAAATTCATATGAAATACATATGTTTCAGAAACCATCTCTTCATTTTGCGGCTGCGCTAATGAAACACTATGAAGAAGAAGCGGCAAAACAAATAAAATATCTCCTTTTTTCACTTCATAATCTACCAGATCAATCTGATAAAGACCCTCTCCCTCTGTAATAAGCGTCAGCTCTGCCTCTTCATGCCAGTGCGTTGTGACTACCGGATGGACTAAGTCCAGTTTTGTGATGTATTTTTGCATCGGAAATAAGGTCTCCCCATGCTTTGCACTCTCTTTTTGCTCTGGTGACGGTACATACAGCTTTTTCAAAGTGTCTCCTTTCCTTTTTCTGCTGTGTTATCCTAAAGCGCTCAAATACAGCAGGATTGTGTTATATGATGAAAAAATATTGCAAGAAAAATTGATTTTTGTTTTCTATAATAGCAATATAATACAATTTATCTTTTTTATCAAGCAAATTTAAATTTTTGACAGAATGGAGGCTTAATTTAAATGAATACAATAAAAAACTTACATCCAACAAATAAAAAATGGTGGCACGACAAGGTTGCCTACCAAATCTATCCAAAGAGCTTTCTTGATACAAACGGTGACGGTATAGGTGACTTGCGTGGTATTATCTCAAAGCTTGACTACTTAAAGGAGCTTGGTATTGACATCATTTGGCTCTCTCCGATCTACAAATCACCTTTTGTTGATCAGGGCTATGATATATCAGACTACTATGCGATTGCTGAAGAATTTGGCACCATGGAAGAATTTGATGAACTTCTTGCTGAGTCAAAAAAACGCGGTATCTCAATCATTATGGATCTTGTTATCAATCACTGTTCTGACAAGCACGAGTGGTTTAAAAAGGCACTCGCAGACCCAGACGGTGAGTATGCTGACTATTTCTTCTTCCGTGAAGGCAAAAACGGCAATCCGCCAAGCAATTATCGCTCATATTTTGGCGGCAGCTGCTGGGAACCAGTTCCAAACAGCAACAAATATTATTTACATATGTTTGCAAAAGAGCAGCCTGATTTAAATTGGGAAAATCCTACGCTCTTACAAAAACTTTATGATATGATCAACTGGTGGCTTGAAAAAGGCTTAGGCGGTTTTCGTATTGATGCCATTATCAATATTAAAAAAGATCCTTCATTCCCTGACTATGAGCCTGACGGTGACGACGGACTTGTAAGCTGCTGGGAAATGGTCGAGCACGTAAATGGTGTCGGTGACTATCTGGAGGAGTTAAAAAAGCATACATTTGAAAAATATGATGCCTTCACTGTTGGTGAGGTTTTCAATATGAAGGGCGATGAGCTTCGCGAATTTATAGGCGAAGATGGTCATTTTTCTTCTATATTTGATTTCAGTGCCGCATGCTTAAGTGACGGCAAGCACGGCTGGTATGATTCACCTTCAATTGAATTTAAAAAATGGCGCGAAACTATTATCGACTCTCAGCTTAGAAATCAGAACTATGGTTTTGAATCTAATATTATCGAAAACCATGATGAGCCGCGCGGTGTATCACGCTTTTTGCCTGAATATGCCCACACGCCATCAGGTGCTAAAATGCTTGGAACAATAAATGTGCTGCTTCGCGGACTACCATTTTTATATCAGGGTCAGGAGATCGGCATGCAGAATGCCAAATGGAACAGCATTGATGAGTTTGATGATATCAGCACAAAGGATCAGTACCATGTTGCAAAAGAGGCAGGACTAAGCGATGAGGCTGCACTTGAGGCCTGCAGCAAAATGAGCCGCGACAATGCCAGAACACCTATGCAGTGGACAGACGGCGAAAATGCTGGATTTACAACTGGTACTCCATGGCTGAAAGTAAACAGTAATTATACCGATATCAATGTAAAGAATCAGGAAGCTGATGCACATTCTGTATTAAACTATTATCGCAAGCTTATTGCTCTTCGTAAGTCAGATGAATATAAGAGTCTCTTCACCTACGGCGAATTTGTGCCTGTTTACAATGATACAGAAAGTATCATGGCTTTCTATCGAAAGGATGAGGCAAAGTGTGTTCTTATTGCTGCAAACTTTGGAAAAGAGCCTGCTTCTGTGACACTCAAATCCCAGGCAGCACGCATTCTGTTATCCACAAGACCAGACGGCAGCGTACAGATTGATACTACATCTGCACCGAAACTGACACTTGACAGCTGTGAGGCAGTTGTGATTGAATTTTAGAAAATCTGAAGGTGCCTTTGTTAATCCACCATTCTTCTGTGACTATGGCAGCCATATCGAGGTCGGTAAAAATTTCTTTGCAAATTATAACTAATCCATGTAAAGTGATCCGCAGCATTACAGAAGACGACAAGCGACTTCTGTTTCACAATGAAGAAATCGATGATGAAGCCTGGGCTGATATCACATCAAGAATGAGTTTCTAATTATTTTTTGCATAATCACAAAGGACAGGGATATGTTTTCCCTGTCCTTTGTTGTTTTATTTTTGATATTTATATGATTCTTCAATTGCGTGAATCAGATCTACAATTAGCCTATTATATGGCGCTGCTACATTATAGAGCTTTGCCTGCTCTACAATTGCACCGTTAATTGCATCAATCTCTGTTTTCCTGCAGTTCATGACATCCTGTGACATGGACGAGTATCCTTTTCCTGCATCCTCGCATACATGATGCACCATATTTAACACTTCCATATAAGAAAAATGTGTACCATCTGCTTCTGCAACATCAACTGCCTCACAGATCATTTTTTCAGCAAAATCCCACGCATAATGGTTATCGATCATAGAACGAATCGGAGAACGTGTGATTGCAGTGAAAGTATTGATAGACAGGTTTACAAAAAGCTTGCTCCATATGATACGCTGAATATCATCAGAAATTTCTACTGCAAATCCACTTTCCTCAAGCAGATTTGAAATAATCTGCAGATTGCTGTTTTCTTTTAGATTGCTGCCTATAGTTGTTGCACCTGTTCCGCTGTGACGCACATGACCGTTTCCATTGTTAACAGAATTATGTTTGCTTGTTCCAATAATAATATTTTTCTTAACAACATACTGTTCAATCTTGCGATCATTTCCTGCTCCATTTTGCAGTGTCATTACAAGCGTATGTTCCCCAAACAACTTGCGATTTGTTTTCAGCGCATCTTCCGTATATGTAGACTTGACAAATACAATTACAAGATCTGCATCTTCCTTGTACTCACCAGATAAGCAGGCACGAACTGATGAGAAATGCTGCTCTGTTCCATCCTCTTCTGACACTGTAATTCCATTCTTATTAATTGCGTCTACCTGTGGCTGGTAGCTATCAAGCATAATGACCTCATTGTGTCGGCTTAAATAAGCACCATAGAGGCATCCCATAGCTCCCGCACCAATAATTACAATCTTCATATTTCATTACCTCCCATTTTTAACTGTATGTTATATTTTCAAAAACACCCTCACGGGCTGCTGCACAGAGAAATTTGTTTGGTTTTCCATTTCCTCTGCGCAGTTTTTACATTTGTGAGTGTGTGCCACTGGGGACATGAATTGAGCCAGCGGCCCCCGATAAAAGGCCAGCGGACCTGTCCCCCTGGTTACTCAAATTGCGATAAGGGCAATTGCCGCAGCTGCTATAAACACAATGCTTTGCACAATTTTCCTTTTATTTTTTTCAATTTCTTTCTCAAGTGCTTCTGGTGATAACTGCTCTATCTCCTTCTGCTGTTTTACTTTTCTGCCTGCCATCTGATCACCTTTTCTTATGTTTCTGACATGATATCATGGTATCACATTGAACACGTATTTTCAAGGATTTAAAAGCAAAAACGAAAAGAAAACCACGGGGTCAGGAACGCCGGCCCTTTTATTCAGCTACCACCCCCGATACAGGTACAGAAAAGGGGTGATCAATCGTGAACGATATCACATTATCCTTTATTCTCTCTGTTTTGGCAAGTGTAGTTGCCTACTACATCTGCAAATGGTTGGACGAAGATGAGTAACAGGCGGTAGCCAGCCTCAGGAATAAACCACCTGTTCCAAAACGGTATAGAAAACCCCCAGTGCTGCAACACTGGGGGTTTTTGCTTTGGCGATCAATCATGAACGCACATTATCCTTTGCCTATGGCTAATATATCATATTTCAAAGGCAATATCAAGTGCAAGTCTTTTCCTCACTCTTTTTTTGTTTGCCTTTTGGTATATTTTCGTTTCGGTTTTTCAATACCCTGGTCTTGGATATATTTTTCTATCGTTTCAATGTCTGCTCCTCCTGTAGTCGTAATAAAGTAACTGTCTGACCAGAAAATATTATTCCACAACTTATCCTTGATTTCATCCCAGAAATTTGCTCGGATTTCTTTTGAAAGCTGTGTCTTAAGACTGCACACGACAACAGATGGCGCTGCTGTTGCAGGAAGTTCAAACAGGATGTGGATATGATCCGGTTCTCCGTTTAGTTTTATGAGCCTGCCCTGATAACACTGCCCGATCAGATGGGCTGCATACTGTCTCATGTGTTCAATAAAATGAGAGTTCAACAATATAAATAAAGACGACAAAAAGCCCTTAGCCATGAGTTTTTACCCACAGCTAAGGGCTTTTTAGATAAATATGGATTTATTTGTTGCACCTGTCAATCATTCTCTAACCCTAAAACCACTGGATTCTTAGAGCATTTCAATTTATTCAAACTCGACAAATCCTAATCAATTTTGTTTAGAGATTATTCTCTGTCGTATTCGTGGCGCTTTTGATTATTTGATATATCCATATTATCCTGCCTATATGGGCTAATGTTATCAATTTGTTATCGGGGTTGATAACACTCGCTCTGTAACTGCGGATAATAGCAATATGTTTCATGTTATATTATAAGCGATTTTGCTTAGAAAATCAATAGTTCAAACCGCCAATTTACTGTAATTCACAAACCATTATATATTCTTCTTCCGTTTCGCTTACCACCTTAAAACCTATCTTTTGGTACATATTAACTGCATAGTTTTCTTTCTGGACAGATAAAGATGTCTGTTTATATCCCTTTTCTTTTAAAAGGTGCAATATAGCTTTCATAAGTGCTGTACCAATGCCTAAATGTCTATATTCGCCATAAAGTGATATGGCAAGCGACGGTGTTTCATCGTCAATATGCCCGTAATCATTCATAATACGCCCCCACACCGCACCTACAATTTTTCCTTTTACTTCCGCAACTAAGCACCAATCATCTTCTTTTCCAAAATCGGCAATATATACTTGCAACTCCGACTGTTCAATGATAGCCTTTGGCGGCTTTTCCATACTCTCTGGAATAAAAATTGCTTCATACAGAAAATCTGATAATATTGGATACTCTTCTTCCTTAATCTCTCGAATTATATAATTCATATTCTATCAATTCCTTATATTCATAAATTCAACAAATTAGATTTTGTCGCTTTGCTATTCAGCTATGTATTTTTGCTCCAAATCCTTTAATAACCGTTACCTGCAAATCCTTTGCGTTAATCAAACTTTCCTGCTTGCATTTCGGGCAGTAGAGCGGGAAATTTTTCAGTTCCGTATCTGCCCGTAGCTGCAATCTCGTTTTGTTTCCGCAGACAGGGCAGAGTATCCATTTACTATCTTCCATAGAAATCCTCCTGCGTTACTTTGCTCTGCCTCGTTGCTCCAATTCCGCACCGTAGCGAACAACCATTGCAAGTAAAATCAAGCAAATGCCGATACCAATGCCACCGCCGTTATCCATCCGTTCTGATATAAATGCAAACTTTTCCATCGCAGAGGAAAATGCTGCTGATAAAACATCTACAACAATAAAGAGTATTCCGAGCTTCGTTATGCTTTTTGCTCCTGTTTCAGTAAAAGGTGTTCCCTCGCTCAGTTCCAACTTAAAATATCTACAAACACAAATAGCTTCAATCGCTCCGAAAACCAAAACCACGCTTTCACAGAGCAGGGCTATTCCTATTTCACGATTGTCAATCGTTCTGTCAGCTTCTATAAGTAACCTTTGCAGAAGCTCGCCAAATGGAAGTTTATCTGCCATCAAACTTACGCTGCCAACCACTAATGTAAAAGCAATCGCCACAAAACTGAATCCCATTACAATCTTCGTTAGTGTTTGAAAGACCTTCATTGTCTTTTGGATTTTTTCAAGATTATTCATTTTTACACTCCTTCGTCTTTAATCGTTGCAAATAACAAGCTCACTTTTAATGCCGTTCAGTTCTATGACATTTTCCGCATCGGGCGTGTCAAAGCGTTCCGTCTGTCTGCCGTCCTTTTCATAGGAAATGCTCGTTCCAATCCCCTTCGTAACAGCAGTAAATACTTCACCCTCTGGAATATGGATTTTGGAAGTTGCCGACACCTGATTGATTGCAAGGTATCCCTTTAAGGAATTGCAAACCACACTCATATCCAGATTGCAGTTAATTTCTACTGTGCCGCCGACATCGTTTAGAATGATATTCGGCGTCTTTACATCAAGCTCAATACTGTCGCAATCTAAAGAGCGGATTTCTACGGTTTCCGCATTGACAGCACCCTCAATTTTTCCCACATAGGGTATAGGAATTTGAACGAAAATACTGACAGTTTCTTTTGCCGTTGCTTCAGATATACCGTTTTTACGGATTACATCTACATCAATCCGTTTTCGGATGTCGTCAATTTTAACCTTAAAATCGTTCTGGAGCGTAGAGAGGGTATTAGATACCAGACGGACACGGATTTTCTCTCCCTCATAACCAGACAATACAAATTGCTTTGCTCCACCGAATTTCATATCATAGCGTTTCGGCTCGTCAATATCGTATTCCGTAACGCTTTCAAAAAGATACTCGTTTGATTTTTTCATTCCTCTTTCATTGGAAAGTAGCTCGTCAATGGAAATGTCAAACAGGGCAGAGATAGCCATCATATTTTCAATGTCGGGAATGCCTGTTTCAGTTTCCCATTTTGTAACCGCCTGTCTTGACACGCCTAACTTCTCCGCAAGCTGTTCCTGCGAAAGTCCTGCCTTCTTGCGGATAGATTTTAGTTTTTCTGCAAATGTCATTCTCGTGACCTCCTTATGTTGATACGCCAAGTATAGAAAACCGTGCTTTGCATTACAAGCAAGCAGAGATGACATTCGGAATTTTCCTGCTACTTTGCGTTGCATTTACTGATTTTGAGCAAAATATTTGATATATCACTCACTGATTTATCATTTTCACATCTGCCAGTAACCGAGATTTCGTTTTGCCCCACATTATTTCCACGGTCTGCCGCTGTCAAGCCAACCTTGCTCCGCCCAATACTTTCCGTCAAGGTATTCAGGGTCTGATTGATGTATGGATTGCTGCATCATACGGCAGACGAGAAACTTGAATTTCGTAATCAAATTTGTGTGTGCGGGCTTTGTATAATCTATATGAGCAAACTTTCGGGATAGCTTTTGAATCTTTCCCGTAAGCTCGGCTTGTTTCTTTTGGGAAAGCTTTTCCCAAACAATATCGCTCATCAAAGCACCAGTAAATATCCCGATTTTAGAAATTCCCCACCAAGATAAACTATGCTTCATATCTTTCGCCGCAGATTTTGTTCCACTGCCTAAGCATTGCGTTATAATTACCGCACGCTTTCCAAACATTTCAGGAGCAGGACGGTGCGGTATCCAGCGGTAAGCGAAATGGTCAAGAAATGCTTTCATTGCTCCCGTAGCGTGAAACACATAGGCAGGGGATGTCATTACAATCAAGTCTGCTTCCAAAAGTGATTTGTCAATTTTCCCAATATATTCTGCGTCCTTGCAAGTGCTTTCACCCTTTAATGTACAACTCAAGCAACCAGTACAGAAGCTCGGACAGTCCTTCGGAAGATAGTATTCTGTAATATTCGCTTTATCCTTAAACTCTGCTAAAAACATCTCTTTCAAACGGTAGGTAACACCGTGTTTTTCTGTTCCGTTTATCACTGTTATATTCACTCTTTATACCTCCAAAATATCATGTAAAACTTGTGTATGAAAATTCTTGCGGTTTTCTCTCTTTCTAAGGTCAATCCCCAATGTTTGCGATATGATTTCGTATCGCAGAAACATTTGCTGCATAACGGTAATCAAATACAGCGTTTTTCGCCTTATCGCCGCTTCGTCAAGGTCAGGACGGCAGGCTGCAACAAGCGGAAGATATGCCGCATAAGTTCTGTAAGTGTTGTCATTTTCTTTCGGTGACTGCATATCGGTAAGAACAGAAATTTTGGAAATGGCATAATGTTCAAACAGAAAATCAAGCGTCATATTGCCGAGATACTCCAACTTCTCAAAAGGAGTAAAACCGTCTGTTTTCTCTCGTATATTCTGAAAATGCTCGACTGTTCCGTTTATCATACGCTCAATACATTGCTCGATGAGTTTATCCTTGTTTCCAAAATGATAATTTACAAGTCCTAATCCAACACCTGCTCTTTTGCATATCTCACGGACTGTAACTTCTTCTAAATGCTCCCCTTTTTCCTCAATGAGTTTAATCGTTGCCTGTATGATTGCTTCTTTATTATCCACACTATACCTCCTATTGAACGACGTTCAATTATATTATACTGAACGCCGTTCAAAAAATCAAGAGATTGCGACAAACAAGTGGAGATATAACGATTTTCGGTGTCAAAACGCCTTGTTTAAGCAGATAAGAGAGTAAAAAAATAGCGGGTAAGGAGTTTATCCCTACCCACCACAATTTTACGGTTATATGCGTTATAATTCTTTAATTGTAGATGATTTCCTTATTGACAAGCTCCATCGCACACGCTCGAATGTTATTCATTCGCCTCGTCCACTCTAAGCCATTTGCCGCTTTAAACTGTTCAGTCACGCCCTCACGCTCCGCCATCTGTTCTACCAACCGAAAAAACATTTCCTCTGCCTGCTCGTCAATATCAGCAAGATAGCTGTTCAGCTTGCCGCTTGTGAGCAGATTAGTGTAGATTGCTCTTTTATGCTCTCGCAGATAGCGTTTGTGCCTCTGCCCCCATACGCCGATAGGCTTATTTTCTTTTTCGGCTGGTAGAGTAAGGCAGGGGATAAAATAATCCCCTTGCCGTACATAAGTGCCGCCCATTTCTTCAAAAATTGTCTTTGCCATTGTCTGTTCCTACCTTTCGTATTGATTATTTCTAAAGCGTGTGCCACGCTGTTTAGACTGTCTTGCCTGTTCTAACAGGCTGTCAATCTGTCTGCTGCCGAATACCTTTCTCAGCAGCTTGTAGTCCTTAATTTCTTCCCTCAATCTGTTATTGTCGGAAGTCAACTGCCTATTTTGACTTTTAAGCCGTTCATTGCTACGGTACAGACTGGCGTTTGTCTGATTGAGCCTTTGGTAATCGTCAATCGCTTGAAAGCACCGCACCATAAGCGTTTTAATGAGGGATTTCAACCGCTTAATTAACGGCTCGGCAACCTTGCTCTTATAACTTTTTGCAGTCATAAAGCCTTGTGGTTCGGATAACTGATATTCGGGGGCATTCTCCAGTGCGCTCTGCATTTGTGAGAGTGCAGTTGTACCCTTATCAAAGTTCTCAATACGCTTGGAAAGAGTTTCAAATTCTGTTTGCTTATCTGTGATTTTATTTTCCAATCGCTCGATTTCCTCTGTCCGTTGTTGCTTTTTATAATCCAAAACAGAGAGATGTTTTTCGTGCGTTCCTTTACGTTCCCACTTAATTCCGTATCGTTCCATAACGGCGGCAAGCTGTTTTTTTTCGGACTGTACCCACTGATTCCACTCTGTTTCGCTGCGGGAGCCGCCCTTAAATCCCTGCGCCGCTAACGCTTGTTTGAGTGATACTCTCGTATCCAATCCCCGCTTGCTGCCAGTAGTGAACGGAACAAAATCAATATGCAGGTGCGGCGTTGCCTCGTCCATATGCAGATGCGCTGAGAACACTCTAAGCTGTGAATTTCTCTCTTGAAAGCCACGATAATACTCATCTAAGACCTGCCTTGCAAGCTGTCCGTTCTCACTTTCAGCACTCATATTTTCCTTATCGCCTATCTGCAAAATCAGTTCGTGGAACGGCTTTTCCTGTTTGGAGCTTCGGATTTTTTCATAGTAGTTTTCTATCTTTCGGTCTGCTCTTGTCTGCTTGGCGTTGTACCTTCCCAGTGCTTCATCAAACAATTCGTGATAGACCTTTTTAATATTCTCGTTGCAGTAATCTATATTGAGATGGGAACGGTCAGCGTTCACATTTTCTGCTTTGAATTTACGGCTGTTATGATTGACCGAGCCTTTCCCGACCATTGCGCTTATCGTTCTTTGCATAAATCGTTTCCTCTCCTTTCTGCGCCGTTAGGCGCAAGCCTTTGTTACTTTCTGCGAAAGTAACGCAAAAGCACTTTTGTCAGCTCCGCCAACAAAAATGCAACCTGCAAGCAGGTTTTGCGCTCTCCGAGAGGCAAAGAGCCGCCTTTGAAAAGGCGCTCTCTGCACTCTCCGCCAAACTTTAATCGGTGTCAATGTGTGACGATGGTGACAATGTTTGAGATACCAGTGCCACTCCCAAAACATTGTCACCTTTGACACCGTTTGTCACGCCGCTCCATCGGTTTCTTTCCAAAGCGAAACCTTTCTGCCATCGTGCGTGCGGCTGTTCTGATAGCGGATACCATAATCACGGAACAGCCTGCTTGCGTTAATACTAAGCCTAAGTGAAAGCACATTCGGTTTTATATCCACACCAAGCCTTTCACAAAGTTCAGAAGCTGTTCCTTCCCATCTACTACTTTCCGAAAAAAGAGTAACTGCAATTTTTTCGAGCAACGGCTCAGACGGCTCTTTCCACAACTCCGTTTCTGATTTTTCAAAGTTCCACACCAAACGCTCGGTATCTCTCACAAGATGAATTTTCATATCCTGCTGATCCCTGCCCGCCACATCGAGCGTAGCATTATTGGAAGTTCTCTTTTCCTTACTGAGAACAAAAGCTCCGTCCGCCGCACCCATCAGTCCATTCGTTCCCGAAATCATATCGAAAATATCTTCCGCTTTCTGTTTTCGGGTATGATGAACGATAAGCATTGTAACTTTATAACTGTCCGCCAACGCTTTGAGCCTCGCCACAATGTCATAGTCGCTTGCGTAACTGTAATCTGCCCCGCCAGCTTCACGGACACGTTTTAAGGTGTCTATGATTATTAAACCTGTATCGGGGTGTTCCTGCATAAATCCTCTGATTTGTTCTTCCAAACCGCCATTGACCGTTTTACTCTCCGTTGCAAAATATAAATCGCCTGCTTCTTCCGCACCGAACATCTGAAACAATCGTTTCTGCAAGCGTGGGTAATCATCTTCAAGAGCAAAGTAAAGCACCGTTGCTTTTCGCACCTTATAATCCCACAGCGGCGTTCCTGTGCTGATATGGTAAGCAAGCTGCGCCATCATAAAACTTTTCCCTACCTTAGGGGAGCCTACAAAAAGGTAAGTTCCCCTTTGGAGCAGACCGTCAATCAGCGGCGTCTGTATATCAAATACGGTATCATACAAAGCCGCCATTGATACCGTTTTGAGATACGAGGGGGATAACTGCCGCAGCATTTCCCTCTGCATTTCTTCAAAACTCTTGATATTTTCATCGCAGTCGGCTATACTATGTTCAGTACATTTAGGAAACGGCTGCTCCGTATCTGTTGCCGCAGATACATTTGGAGTAGTCATTTCTTTTTTATTCTCCATTCCCATCTTCTCCTTTCAGACCGCCGAGGATAACTGTTATCAGTTCAATCACATTCAACAGCTCGTCATTGATTTTTTCGCCCGCTTCAATCCTTTGCAATTCTGTAAGAACGGCGGCAAGTTCCTTGTGAAGTGCCTTAAATACTCTCGGATTGCCCTGCACCACCACATCCTGATTCAGACAGCGGCGGTAACAGTATTCCTGTTTCGGCAAGCCCGATAAGGCAACCGCCTTGTTAATGAGTACGTTTTCTTCGGGCGATACCCGAAACCCTACCGTGATATTCCTCCAACGGTTTTTGTTATCTCTGTTTTTAGCCGACATTTTCAAAATCTCCTTTCCCCAAATCATCTAATCTATCTGCCATTTCCGTCTGTTTGGACGGAAACAGGTGTGCATACTGATAAGTGATGTCAATGCTTTCGTGTCCTACACGGTCAGCAATCGCTACCGCCGAAAATCCCATATCAATCAGCAAACTTATATGGCTGTGCCGCAAATCGTGAATTCTTATACGCTTTACGCCTGCGGCTTTCGCCCCTCTGTCCATCTCGTGATGAAGATAGCTTTTTGTTACCGTAAAGATACGGTCTTTCTTTTTCAAACCATAGAGCATACCGAGATATTCCTGCATTTCCTCACAGAGAAAATGCGGCATTTTAATTGTGCGATTGCTTTTCTTTGTTTTCGGTGTGGTAATCACATCTTCGCCGTGTAAACGCTGATAGGATTTGTTAATCGTGACCGTTTCCTTATCAAAATTGAAATCAGCGGCGGTTAAGGCTAATAATTCGCCCTCACGAATGCCGCACCAGTAGAGCATTTCAAAGGCATAAAAGGAAACAGGTTTGTCCATCATTTCATAGGAAAATTTCTTGTATTCTTCCTTTGTCCAAAACAGCATTTCCTTGTGTTCCTCACTTCCCATATTTCCCACCTTTGCGGCAGGATTGGAACGCAATTCATAATAGCGTACAGCGTGATTGAAGATAGCCGACAACTGATTGTGCAGCGTTTTCAGATAGGTTTGTGAATACGGTTTTTTCTTCTCGTCACGGTAGGCAAGCATTTCATTCTGCCAAGTGATAATCTCCTTTGTGGAAATCTCGCTTATTTTCAACTTGCCGAAATAGGGCAGTATCTTCGTGCGAATGATATGCTCCTTTGTCAGCCAAGTGTTTTCTTTCAGGCGGTTTTTTACATCGTTGATATACAGTTCCGTAAAGGCTTCAAAGCTCATATCAAGGTCAGACGAATTTTGTAGCTGAAACATTCGCTCCCATTCCTGCGCTTCTTTCTTTGTGGCGAAACCCCGCTTACATTTCTGCTTGCGTTCGCCTTTCCAGTTCATATATCTCGCCATCACATACCAAGTGCCGTTGTCCTCATTTTTGAATACTGGCATTATTTACTCTCCTTTCCTGCTCCGTAGAGCCTTTCATAAAAATACTGGCGGTTTACACGACCCGCAATCGTAATAAAGCCCTGTTCTTTCAACTCTTCGTTCAGTTTTCTGATGAGCTTATAGGCATAGGGCTTTGATACGCTTAGTTCCTGTGCCACATCATCGGCACGAATAAATTTGTTTTCCATATCGTCAGTCCTTTCATAAGATTTTTAAGTTGCCGTTCTCCCCGAATATCGTTCCTGCCCCCATTTCAGCGGCGTTATCTCGCTCTCTCTTGAATAAATCAAAAGGTCGTGGCGGAGTATCCTACTCAGACGGTCATTTGGTTTATATTAAGCATATCCGATTAGTATTTTCTATTATACTAAGCATATATGCTTGTGTCAAGAGGTTTTCGAGAAAATATTAAACTTTTTTGTTTCGTTTCCTCTTGACAATCCCTAAACATATCTGCTATACTGATTGCAGTACATAAGCAAGGAGTGTAGACACTATGGCTATTGGCGAAAGAATACATTTTTTTAGGCTTTTGCGTGGTATGACGCAAAAATATCTTGGTACGGCTGTCGGCTTTCCTGAACGGAGCGCAGATGTGCGTCTGGCACAGTACGAAACTGGCTCCCGTAAACCAAAAGCAGACTTAACGGCTGCATTGGCGCAGGTGCTTGAGGTTTCCCCGCAGGCTCTTGATGTTCCCGATATTGACAGCTACATCGGTCTTATGCACACCTTATTTACCCTTGAAGATATTTATGGTCTTACCGTCAGCGAAGCAGACGGAGAAGTCTGCCTGAAAGTCAACAAGGACAAAGGTAAGGACGCTGCCGAGCTTTCAAAAATGCTCTGCGCTTGGAAAGAACAGGCGGACAAGCTATCTTCCGAGGAAATCAGCAGGGAAGAATACGACAACTGGCGTTATTACTATCCGAAGTTCGATACCACACAAATCTGGGCGAAAGTTCCCTCAAAGGAGCTTAGTGACGCATTAGTCGAAGCATTCAAAGACAAACTCACTGACTAATAAACAGGAGGATATAATAATGATTTCAAGGCATGACGAAGAAATAATTAGTGAAATTGCTGATTTCAACACACTAACTTTAGTAACCACTGCATATACCCTATACGAAAATCTATCCACCAAAAAGCCAATATCAAAGCGTCAATTTTATCAAAAATTTGGAGATAATCTTCAAAGTTTCAAGAAAATATTTGCTGAAGATACTGACGAAAAATAATCCTTGAACGCCAAAAAAGCCCTTAGCTATGAGTTACTACCCACAGCTAAGGGCTTTATAATATGGATTTATTTTGTCATACAAAACCAACTCTAAATCATTCTGTAACCCGTAAACCACTGGATTGCAAGAATAATGGCTCTTATATGACTGTTATCAAATTGTTATCAAAAGACCTCTCGAAATGCCGTAAACTCGCATAAACACTGGGCTTTTACGACTTCTCAATTTATTCAAACTCGACTGTTCCTGTAGGCTTTGGTGTAAAATCATACAGAACACGATTGATTCCTGCAACTTCATGTGTGATACGATCTGTAATATGAACCATCACTTCATGTGGAATCTCAGCAGCTGTTGCTGTCATAACGTCAGTTGAACATACTGCACGTACAATACAGCACCACTCGAAAGCACGCTTTCCGTTTTTAATTCCTGTTGATCTAAATTCTGGAACAACGGTGAAATACTGCCAGATCTTTCCTGCAAGTCCGTTCTTGTCAAACTCCTCACGAAGAATTGCATCAGACTCGCGCACTGCTTCAAGACGATCACGTGTAATAGCTCCTGGACAACGAACACCAAGTCCCGGTCCTGGGAATGGCTGACGATAAACCATATCATGAGGCAGACCAAGTTCGTCACCAACAACACGAACCTCATCTTTGAAAAGGATTCTGACTGGCTCTACAAGCTCAAAATCCATATCTTCCGGAAGTCCGCCTGCATTGTGGTGTGCCTTAATGCCTTCTTCTGACTCAAGAATATCCGGCCAAATTGTACCCTGTGCTAAGAATTCAATTCCGTCAAGCTTTCTTGCCTCTTCAGCAAATACTTCAATAAATTCTCCGCCAATAATTTTTCTCTTCTTCTCAGGATCATCAACTCCTGCTAATTTATCAAGGAAACGATCTGTTGCATCAACATAAACCAGATTTGCATTCATCTGATTACGGAACACTTCAATTACCTGCTCTGGCTCACCCTTGCGAAGCAGACCATGATTAACATGAACACATACAAGCTGCTGACCAATTGCTTTAATTAAAAGTGCTGCAACAACAGATGAATCAACTCCACCAGAAAGTGCAAGAAGAACCTTCTTATCTCCCACCTGCTCTTTAATCAGCGCAACCTGCTCCTCAATAAAAGCCTTGGCAAGCTTTGGCGTTGTAATTCTCTCCATGTCAGCTGGACGTCTTATTTTATTAACATTCATATTAAACTCCTCCTTATTCTTTTCCTTAATTTTGGACTTACTGATTTTTCCGATGCCATTTAACTATTTCATTATACCTAATACAAAAATATTTGACAACCTTTATTTAAGAAAAACAAATTTTCATGTAAGCATGAAATTTGTCCAAATCTAGCAAGACGCGTGAACCGTAACTAAAACTCTTGACACCATCAATTTTCGTGCTATCATTGGATTTTTTACTTCTATCGTATTGATTATGTCATGTCTTACCTGGGTATGGTTATCATCGAAAGAAAATAAAAACAAATTTCAAGCTCTGGCACACATGGATTCTCTTACCAATATTTACAATCGTTATGGATTTGATGAATTAGCGGAAAAAATGATTGCAAAAAATCCGAAGTCACATTTTGTAGTCGCACTCCTTGACATAGATGACTTTAAATTTATCAATGATATCTATGGACATGCCTACGGCGACAAAGCTTTAAAAAATCTTGCTGATAGTATGAAAAACTTTTTTCCATCTAATGCATTACTAGGAAGAAACGGTGGTGATGAGTTCTGTATTTTTCTGCCTAATTGCACATATGACGATGCAGAAGAACAGTTGGAGCAATTCACAAAAATTCCAAGGGTATTTTCATGCAATGGAAATGAATATCAATTTTATATTTCGCTCGGATATGCTGAATATCCAACCTTTGCTTCAAACCGTTCTCAGCTCATGCGCTGTGCAGATGCTGCTCTTTATGAGATAAAACTTCATGGAAAAAATGGATGCATGGCTTACAGAAATGGTCTTCAGTTAGGTGCTCGCAAACAACTTGGATTTGCCCTCAAGGATATCTCCGAACATCTTCCGGGCGCTTTTATTATATACAGGGCTGACAAAACTGATGACGAGCTATTTTATGCAAACCACGAGTTTCTTCGCATGACAGGCTATAAAAATATGGATGAACTATTTAGGCTTGCCAAAAAAAGCTTTCGCAACCTGATTAGGGAAGATGAACAGCAAAAGATAGAATCAAGCATTTGGGAACAAATTGACAGCGGCAACGAAAATGATTATATTCACTTTCATCTTCGAAAAGCTGACGGCTCTTATCTTTCTGTACTTGATCATGGAAGAATCGTAAATAGTCAGCAATACGGTCGAGTATTCTATGTATTATTTACTGACTGGGAAGACATGCATATTCATTACGGTGATAAATTTTCAGAATAAATAAGACGATGGCGAGCCATCGGGGACAGGTAAAATACCGTCGCCTGTCCCCGGTGGCTCATTATTTTTCCTCCACAACCTGGAAAATAAAGAACTTTAGATAATAGCTTTCATCAGCTGCCCACAGAATCGGATGGTCTGGAGCCTGTGTGCGAAATTCCACCTGACGAAGTCTTTTATGGGTTGCTTTTGCTGCTTCTTTTACGGTTTTTGCTAGCAGCTCCTGTGTCATGAAATGAGAGCAGGAACAAGTAGCCAAATAGCCACCGTCTTTTACAAGCTTAAGTCCCTTCATGTTGATTTCACGATATCCTTTGATTGCATTCTTAGTAGCTTCTCTTGATTTTGTGAAAGCAGGCGGATCAAGAATAACTACGTCATATTTTTCGCCTGCTGCAGCAAGTTTTGGTAATTCATCTAACACATTCGCGCAGCGAAAGTGAACTGTATCCTGAAGTCCGTTTAAGCGTGCATTGGCTTCTGCCTGAGAAACTGCGTATTCAGAAATATCAAGTCCAGTAACATCACTTGCACCGGCAATACCTGCATTCAACGCAAATGTTCCCATGTGGGTAAAACAATCCAATACCTTTTTACCTTTGCATATACGCTGCATAGCAAGACGATTATATTTCTGATCAAGGAAAAATCCTGTTTTCTGACCATTTGCCACATCTACAAGATAATGCACACCATTTTCAATAATTTCCACAGTAGTGTCAAATTCATCCCCGATAAAGCCTTTTACCTTTGGCAGTCCCTCTTTTGTGCGCTCGTTTGCATCGCTGCGCTCATAGACTCCGCGGATTAAGATGCCATCTTTTAGAAGAAGTTCCTTTAAAATTTCCACAATTTCTTCTTTAAAAGCTTCCATGCCAAGAGCCAGACATTCCACTACCAGAACATCTTCATATTTATCAATGACAAGTCCCGGAAGAAAATCTGCTTCACCAAAAATAATTCGGCAAGATGAAGTATCTACCGTTGTCTTACGGTAATCCCATGCATTTTTCACGCGCATTGTTAAAAAATCATGATCAATTACCTGATCTGCTTTGCGAGTCATCATACGTATGCGAATTTTAGAATTTTGATTGATAAAACCATTTCCCATAGGATATCCGTCGAAATCATGTACTGTCACAATATCTCCGTTTGTAAATCTTCCCATAATAGTTTCTATTTCATTATCAAAGATCCAGGCACCGCCAGATTTGATCGTTCGGCCTTCGCCTTTTTTAAGTGTTACAATAGTATTATACATAAAGTCCCCTTTCTGAACTTAATTCAAACTGACTTAAAATAACCCGTTGGAAAACATCATGTTCTCCAACGGGTATACTTAACGCTCTAATAATAGGTAGAGAGCTTTTTTGTTACTCAAATTCTATTGTTGCCGGCGGCTTTCCTGTGCAGTCGTACATTACGCGGTTTACACCCTTTACCTCATTAACGATACGGTTTGTTACCTTTCCAAGTACTTCCCACGGAAGCTGCGCTGCGTCAGCAGTCATGAAATCTGAAGTATTTACAGCGCGAAGCGCAATTGCGTAATCGTAGGTACGGAAATCACCCATAACACCAACACTTCTCATGTTGGTGAGCGCTGCAAAATACTGACCAAGACCCTTATCCAAACCTGCCTTTGCAATCTCCTCACGGTAGATATAATCAGCCTCCTGAACGATCTTTACCTTCTCCTCTGTTACCTCTCCGATAATACGAATTCCAAGACCTGGGCCCGGGAATGGCTGACGATATACAAGATAGTCCGGAATGCCTAGCTCTAATCCTACCTTACGAACCTCATCCTTAAACAGCATACGAAGCGGCTCTACGATCTCCTTGAAATCAACTACGTCTGGAAGTCCTCCTACGTTGTGGTGAGACTTAATAACAGCTGACTTTCCAAGACCAGACTCGATAACATCCGGGTAGATGGTTCCCTGTACCAGATAGTCGACAGCACCGATCTTTCTTGCCTCTTCCTCGAATACGCGGATGAACTCCTCACCGATAATCATTCTCTTTGCCTCTGGCTCTGTAACGCCCTTTAACTTCTCATAATAACGCTGCTGTGCATTGACACGAATAAAGTTTAACTCATATGAGCCGTTTGGTCCAAATACAGCCTCAACCTCATCACCCTCATTTTTACGAAGCAGGCCATGATCTACAAATACACAAGTCAGCTGTTTGCCAATTGCCTTAGAAAGAAGTACAGCTGCAACAGAAGAATCTACTCCGCCAGATAATGCACAAAGAACCTTGCCATTACCGATACGCTCACGAAGCTGTGCGATTGTTGTCTCTACAAAGGATGACATTTTCCAATCTCCGTGACATCCACAAACCTTGTATACGAAGTTTGAGAGCATCTTCATACCCTCTGCTGTATGCATAACTTCCGGATGGAACTGTGTTGCATAAAGCTTTCTCTCTGGGCAGGACATTGCGGCTACCGGGCATACAGGTGTATGCGCAGTCACACGAAAACCTTGCGGTGCCTTTGCAATGTAATCAGTGTGGCTCATCCAGCAAACAGTTGTCTTTGATACGCCTTCAAATAAAGTGTCCTCTGTGTCAACCTCCACCTCTGTATGTCCATACTCACTTGTCGGTGCTGTCTCTACAGTTCCTCCAAGACTCCATGCCATTAACTGTGAACCATAGCAAATACCAAGAATCGGAATACCCAATTCAAAAATGGCTTTGTCATAATGTGGTGACTTTTCATCATAAACGCTGTTTGGACCACCAGTAAAGATGATTCCCTTAGGATTTATTTTTTTGATCTCTTCCAGGCTCATCGTGTAAGGCTTTACCTCACAGTATACGTTGCACTCGCGCACGCGGCGTGCAATCAGCTGATTATACTGACCACCAAAGTCTAATACAATAACCGACTCCTTCTCCATTGCAATTCCTCCTGCTTTTGTTATCGTCTGCTCTCATCCTCGATGCACTATGCTTTCTGGCGGGCAAACATTGCTTCATACTTTTTCTTTTTTATTATACAGAGTGTGACTGTTTTGTGCAATGCAAAATTTTTATAACAGTAGAGCGCAATCAGCCACTTTTTTAGGAAAAAATTCCTACAAAACATAACTTACTTTCCTTATTTTATCCATGCAAAGAATGCACAGTCATATGCCTCAAAATATTCTTGTGCATCAGCAATTGCCATCGTAGTAGTCTCTGATGTAACGGGATCATACACACTTACATTTTTTGTGTCATAGCCTGTAAGCAATAGCGCACTGCTGTCTCCAGTAACTGCAAGCACCAGATGATTTTCGTTGATATAATATAAAATCTGTGTTACACTGCTGCCTCTTAGATTTTCTGCACGGCCGCTTACACTTTTTGACGTATCTTTTGTGTTTTCAGCCTCTATTGCCTGAGTCATAATATCCTCAACAGCCGTCTTCTCATTCAAAAGTGCTTCTACTAAAGATGCATTTCCGCCTTCAGCCGAAATAAGAATCTCTAAGCATGCCCTTAAGCCATCTTCTGCGTTTTTTGCCTGCTGTTCTTCAAATGTCAGATTTTTACTCAGCGCTCTAGTTCCTCTTGTCCAAACATAGCTTGCCCTATCATCTACCACTACTCCCATCTGATCATACGCGGTGTCAATAGCATCTGCAAGCACACTGTCAATCTGCTGTAAGCGTCCCTTGGCATATACATAGTAAAGATGCCCCTGATCACCATCATCTAAGTTCAACTGATATGAGGCAGCTGCATCGCGAATCTTGCAAAGTGTTCCATTTGTCTGCACCTTTTCTGTATCGAAAGGAAGACTAATAGACCACACCTTCTGGAAATCATCTGCAATTTTGCTCTTTGTTAAGCTTGTAACCTTTTTATCGCTTCGATTATTGAAAAACATCTGATCATCAGCCGCTTCTTCATAGCTTCCAGACGCATTGTTCTTCGTAAGACGATAAATGTTTAGCTGATTCTCCAAAATTTGTGTTCCTTCTATATAATATCCATCCATCTGATATGCACCAGACTGTGTCATGTCTTCATCAAATGAAAGTATTGCCAGTTCATACATAGGCTTATGCACTACCTGTCCGGCCTGTGTCAGCACATCACTCTTTCTTCCCGTGCCATACACCAGATCATTGCCCAAAAAGCCCTGAATCTGAACAAACTCACCTTCTCCTGCATCTATACGATACGTTTCTCCAGTGCTTAGATCGGCAATTCTAATCACGCCTGCATATCCCTCATCGCCCTCCTCCCAGGCAATAAGGCTGCTTGATTTATTGGAGTAAAAGCTTCCTGCACTTGATGCCTTAGCAAGCTGTGCCTTCTCTCCACTGCTTAAATCGATAGAATACACAGTACTCTGATACAAAAGGTACATCAAATCAGACTCATTATTGACATAGGCAAGCGTTCCCATATTTTTCATAAGGATCTCTTCCGAGAATGTAACTGGAATATAGAAGATTTCATCAATACAGGCTGTCTCACATTTATAATGAAGGAAGCTGACGCCAACCTGTCCCTCATGATTTCCTCTGCTGTGATAACCATATGCCATAAAATAAATATCGCCACTGTTTTCAACACGAATTGGCTGCAGCTTATACCCATCTAAAAATGATTTATCCTCAGCTCCATCCTGATATGTGTATATAAGACTTAATGAATTATCTTTTTCATTTGATGTAAACAGCTGTCCGTCATACACGTATGCCTGAATATTTTCATCATCTGATGCCATCTTGGATACTTCCTCATCTGTAATGCCAAGCTGCAGTGCCCCCTTTGCATACACTGGTGCTGCTACCGAAAACTGCTCTTTTACATGGCGTTCAAAATCAAGAAGATAAAGCACATCACTTCTAAAACGCACAACATAATTTTCATTCACCATACATGTTTTGCTGTCTGTGCCGTTACTTATTGTTACAGGATATGTCAATGTAATACTTGCCTGACTGTCACTTAACTCCGTAAGCGTTGTCTCTACTGTTCCAGCCTCAACTAAAAGACCATTCCACGTGATCATACCACTTCTTGAATGCTGATTCACGTAGCTGAAATCATCTGTTCCCATCGTCTCATCTGGCTGTATGTAATTGACGACAAAATCACTGTTTTTGTCAATTGATGCCTGCCAGAAATCATGTGCAAAACCAACGAGGCTTTCTGTATGTTCATCTGTCAGATAAATAATTCTGCTATAATAATAGACAGGTTTTTCCTTCTGACTGACACATAAAACAAACTGATATTCATTGCCATCATCTACCAGATTAGAAAGCTGCAGCTGTGTATTCATAGTGCTGCCATCCGTTTCCCATCCGCTTATCACACCATCCTCTACAAGACGTGTGCCATCAAGACCTCTGACTTCATATGAAACCTGACCGACATTCTCCGCCTGATCGATCTGAATGGACAGTTTATGTTCCTTCGACAGGGGCGTAATACAGCCCCTCATCGTGGAAACATCCATCTTTTGTGTATAACCACGAAGAATATTGCTGTTATCTGTAAGATACTTAAGCCTTACAGCGGCAAGTGTGCCTGACTGCATCGTTTCGTAGCTGTCTGTCTGCTGTGTTTTCTGTGTATACTGCTGATATACTACAAAGCTGCCAAATGCAGCTGCAAAAATAAAAATCAGCAGCAGAATCCTTCGAATTAGCTTTTTCAAATCAAAACCATACCTTTCTTTTTCCCTATTAACAGGGTATTGTTATGGCTTTATTTTACTTGCAATCTAGTAAAATCACAAGTCTTTTTTTGTACTGCCGTTAACATCAATATCGTCCTCTGCATCGTCTGCACCTTCGCCTTGCAATCTCCTGATATAAAAGTACACTTACTATATCTTCCAGCCAGCTTTGCTGTCTTGGCGGCCTAGGCGGCGGTGGTCCCTGAGGAGGACCAAATGGTGGCGGCGGTGGACCAAATGGTGGCGGTGGTGGTGGCATAAATGCATCGTGTCCGCTTGCCTCAAATAGATCCTCTATCGGTATTTCTCTAAACTCCTCATTTTTTCTAAGACGCTCACAGATTTGACGTCCTGTTCGATTAAGATTTATTTTATCTGGATATTCATCATAAATAAAGCTTCCTGCATAATCAAGCTCATCACAAGTATGTTCAATTTCCTGCTGTATCTTTTTTATTTTTTCCGGATAGAGGCTTTTCCAGTACTGCGTTTGAATCTCATCTGCTGCCTCCTCAAGCCTTTGGGCGATCAATGCATCCTGTGGGGTCTGCGGCCGAAAGCGTGATGACTGATGATACAGCCCGTACTGGCTGTGACTGCTCCATATCATAGCAAAATCCTTTCAGACGGATTTACTTTTATTTTATGCCGCATTAAATTCAAGTGTTCCACGCCTTAACTAATCATCCCACTGTACCGTTGGAAAACCGAGAATACATATTGTTTTCTCGCCATTTACACGGTACAGCAGATTGATATTTGATCTTTCGTTTTGAAACCGTATCACTTCTCCTAATTTTTCCCCATATCCATAGTATAGCTGCAGATTGTCCTGTCCTTTTGCACTTACAAGCGATGCGCCTGCTTTATTTATCATTTTTTTAGCACATTCATCTATCTGTTCTTTTGTCATTAACTGCGGCCAGCTTCCTATAAGCTCTAAACATAGTTTTGATTGGCTCTGGCTGTATTTTTCCAGTCGTTCTTTTTTCTCATATATCCTTTGCATTTCTTCTGACCAGTCTCCCGCAAACCGCCAGCTGATCAGCCCTTCGCACATATTGTCATTTTTTATTGCCGTCTGATTTTCATTTGTATCTTCGTCATTATTTTTTCTTAAGTATTGCAGGCTCCAGGAAAAATCTTCATTTGCACCTTCAAGCTCCCATATACATCCATACGTTTCCTTCTTTTTTATAATCCCATATCCACTGTAAATTTGACAGACGGCCGCCGCACCCTCAAGGTATTCTGTAATCTCTTCTTCTGACGTTAATGCAGGACCAGTACCATAAAGGCGAATCTGTGCCGTCACATCATCTGTAAATTCGTCATTAAAACAAGATGCCATCTCAAAGCTGTCTAGCGCCATTTCCTGTCTTTTATTCAGTCCAAACGCTTCCACCGCAATCACTGCGCACCACACTGCACAGCAAAGCCCTGTCAATATACGGTACATATTGCCTCCTTTCTGCTCCTATTGGAAAGTATTTCCTATTAAAAAAACTTTATACACATTAATCTTTTGCAAAATTTGCGTGTTGCCATTCTATGTCATCTTTGCTATACTAAGAAAAAAGTGCCTATTTTAGCCACTTTTTGATTAGGAGGGATTCTATGTCTAAGCCAACGCTCTACCGAAACCGTCTGATACCACTTGAATCAATACTGTTAACTAATGATGAAATCCTATATCACGATGATAAAAAAATCATTACATTCTGGAAGACGCTTCATCCAAAGTCTGATCTTGCATACGGCTATTCATGTTACTTTTTAGACCGTGGTTTTAAGATCAGCCGATTTTATTCGCACAGTCACGATTTCATGTATTGGTATTGTGACATCATTGAGACAAACTACGAAAAGGACAGCGACACTTATGTCTTTACTGATCTGTTGGCAGATGTGATAGTCAAGCCAGACGGAAACACTCGCGTAGTGGATCTTGATGAGCTGGCAGATGCCTTTGAGCGCGGACTTCTCTCTTCACAGCGTATGAGCTGCGCACTCAGACAACTCGATGATCTGCTTCAGGCAATTTACAGAGACCGTTTTGAATCACTGACAGAGCCACTTATGAATCAGATTGCTGAGTATGAATCATTGCAGCAAAAAGCGTAACAAAACATGCCCTTGGGGGTAAAATTTAACACAAAGATCAAAGGAGAATCATATTATGATAGCACTTGGATGCGACCACGGCGGTTACGAATTAAAGCAGGAGATTATCAAATACCTAGAGGAAAATAATCTGCCATTTAAGGATTTTGGCTGCTACGACAACAGCTCAGTGGATTATCCTATTTATGCACGCAAAGTAACAGATGCCATTACACACGGTGAATGTGACAAGGGTATCTTAATCTGCGGAACAGGCATCGGTATTTCCATCGCAGCAAATAAGGTTCCTGGCATCCGCGCTGCACTGTGTACTGACTGCTTCTGCGCTGAAGCCACAAGACTTCACAATGATGCCAATATCCTTTGTATGGGCGGACGCGTTGTTGGTCCTGGACTTGCTGTAAAGATTACTGACACATTCTTAAATACACCATTTTCTAACGATGAGCGCCACATAAGACGCATCAATCTGATTGAAAACAGAGATCCATCTGAAAATTAATCATAAAAAAGCCGCTTACCCATCAAATGATGAGCAAGCGGCTTTTTCTTTTATTATCCTATAAAGCTTTTGATCCTGGTATCATATTATCCTAAAAGTGCTTCTGCATATTTTCCAAGCTCAGCGCTTCTATTTTCAGCATCTTCCATGCTGCTTCCCTTTACACCGTAATACAGCTTGATCTTCGGCTCAGTTCCTGATGGTCTTACACACAGCCATGCGCCGTCCTCAAGATCATAATACAGTACATTTGACTGCGGCAGTCCAGTTGGTGTTACCTCGCCAGTCTCCATGTTTTTGCAGGTATCTAACTTGTAGTCTCTTGCCTGAAGTACCTTATACGGTCCGATATTCTCTGGTGCATTTGCACGTAAGTTTTCCATAGTCTGAGCGATCTTTGCCAGACCCTCAATACCCTTCATGGTAACAGACTTTACACTGTCCTTATAATAGCCATACTTGTCATAAATTGCAAGCATCTGATCCCACAGTGTCTTTCCCTGCTTCTTATAATAAGCAGCAGCCTCGCACAGTGCCATAGTCGCAACAATAGCATCTTTATCTCTTGCATGTGTTCCAATAAGACAGCCATAGCTCTCCTCAAATCCAAACAGATATGTTCCCTTACCACTCTGCTCAAAACCAAGAATCTGCTGTCCAATGTACTTAAATCCAGTCAGACACTCAATCAGGCGGATTCCATAAGACTTTGCGATTGCATCTGCAAGATTCGTTGTAACGATTGTCTTAATAAGAGCTCCGTCTTCTGGCAGTCCCTGCTTTTCCTTAATCTGGCTGATTGTATACTCAGCAAGCAAGCATCCAGACATATTTCCTGTCAGAGAATGATACTCGCCAGTCTCTGCATCCTTTACATATACGCCAAGACGGTCTGCATCCGGATCTGTTGCCAGAACAAGATCTGCGTTTTTCTCCTTTGCCAGTGCAAGTGCCAGTTCAAATGCTTCTGCTGCCTCTGGATTTGGATAACTTACAGTCGGGAACTCTCCATCTGGAAGCTCCTGCTCTGGAACTACATAAACATGAGTAAAGCCAAGCTCCTTTAATACACGTCTTGCCGGTACATTTCCTGTTCCGTGAAGAGGTGTATAAACGATTGTCAGCTGATCCTGCATTTCGTCAATGGCATCCTGATTCTTTACCTGCTTCTTTAACTCTGCAATATATGCGTCATCAATTGCACCGCCAATAATCTCAAACAGATTTGCCACGCGTGCATTATCTTCCTGCATCGTCTTTAAGGTGGAGAAATCTGTGATTGCCTTTACCTCTGCCATGATGCCCTTGTCATGAGGCGGTGTAATCTGTGCGCCGTCCTCCCAATATACCTTATATCCATTATATTCCGGCGGATTGTGAGATGCGGTAATATTGATTCCTGCGATACAGCCAAGCTTTCTTACAGCAAATGAAAGCTCTGGTGTCGGGCGAAGAGATTCAAACAGATATGCCTTAATGCCATTTGCAGCCAGACAAAGTGCTGCTTCCTTGGCAAATTCTGAGGACATACGGCGTGAATCATATGCAATTGCAACACCCTTCTTCTGCTCTCCTGCCTTGATAATATAATTAGCAAGTCCCTGTGTTGCCTTGCGAACTGTATAAATATTCATACGGTTTAATCCAGCTCCGATAACGCCGCGAAGACCAGCTGTACCAAATTCCAGCTCCGTATAGAAACGATCCTTTTTCTCCTCCTCTGAAATTCCTCTTAACTCAGCCTTTGTTGCCTCGTCAAAACACGGGCTTGTCAGCCACTCATCGTACAATGCCTGATAATCCATAAAAACCATGCCTTTCCGTGTCACTTTTTAAAGGACACTGCTTTCTTTTACCCTAAGTATACTAGATAAAACAAAAAAATGGAATCTTTTTTCAAAAATTTTTCACAAAATACTCCTATTCTTTACTGAAATCTTGTGATATACTAACGAAGCGAAATACAATATTTAAAGAAAGGTGACATGTATTATGAAGACTTTTTTACATTCTTCCAAAGATAAACAAAGCTTGTCCGACTGGTCGCTCCGACAGAAAGCAGGCTTTTTTGTTTTTCTAGCACTTTTTGCCATATGCATTGGAATGGCCTGCTTTTTTAATGGTTTCTCCCTGCCTGATCTATTAATTCTGATTGCCATTGCCGTTGTCTCTATGGTCATCTACGTGCTGCCATTTTCTCTGCATCCAGTTGTAAAGGCTGTCATCACTATTATTCTTCCGACAGCCGCATTCTTTTTACTGGAGTCTATGACACATGTTGTCTGGGAAACGATGGAAATTGACGCTGTTTTATTAAACCTTGTCTTTTACTATCTGTTCTTTTTGTTTTTCTTCTTCGTAAGCGGATCAACAAAAATCTCACTTGATATTCTGCTTATCTTTACCATGATTGTCGGTCTGGCGAACTATTTTGTTATTTTGTTTCGCTCCTCACCGATTCTGCCATGGGATCTGCTCTCAGTTGGAACTGCAGCCACTGTTGCAAACAATTATACCTTCAGCATCACTTATCTTGTTGCTCAGCTTGCAGCTGGCTTTTTAGGATGTATAATACTTGCCGGAAAATGTAATCTTCATTTCCCGGCTATAAGCGCTAAAAAGACAATTCGCGGACTGATTCGTCTGGCACTTTGCTGCGTTTTAATCATTCCGTCTGCATGCTATGTCCACTTTTTATATCAGCCTGACATTGCAGATTATACAAGCCTTGACAACACGCTGTTTACTCCAAAATATATGTTTAAGACAAATGGCTTTTTCGTTGCCTTTTTGATGGACAGCCGCTATCTTAGAATTGATGAGCCAAACGGCTACAGCAAAGAATATGCTAAATCGCTTCTTGATGAGCAGACTGAAACTTCTTCTACTGCCGATGAGCTTCCAAATATCGTTGTCATTATGGATGAATGTTTCTCTGATCCTACTGTACTTGGCGACTTTTCCTGCAACGAAGACTTTATGCCGTATATTCGAAGTCTGCTTGACGGCGCTCCAAACACCATAAGCGGTCATCTTTATGTATCTGTTCTTGGCGGCAACACTGCAAATTCAGAGTTTGAATATCTGACAGGCGATTCGATGGCATTTCTTCCAAGTGGAAGCATTCCTTATCAGCAGTATTTAAATAAGTATGCTCTGTCAATTGTTTCACACATGGAGGAATTAGGCTACAGCACAACTGCTATGCATCCGTATAATGCCTCTGGCTGGAATCGAAGCTCTGTTTACGAAAAGATGGGATTTGGACAGTTTCTTTCCTTGAAAAATTATCATCACGGTGAACAGCTTCGAAAATATGTCAGCGATCAGGCCGACTTTGAAGAGGTTCTCGATATCTTAAATCAAAGCACCGATCCTGCCTTTATCTTTAATGTAACAATGCAAAATCACAGTAGTTATGGCACACCGTATGATAACTTCACTCCGTCTATTGAGGCTAAGTTTAAAAATACAAAGAGCACCAAGTATTTAAACAACTACCTTTCCCTGATGAAATACACTGATGACGCAGTTAACTATCTGCTTACTGAGCTTTCTGCTTCTGACAAGAAAACAATTGTTGTCTTCTTCGGTGATCATCAGCCAAACGATTATGTTGTTGAACCAATCTATGAAGAAAATGGCCTTGATATCAATAACCAGACGCTTGAAGAACAGCAAAAGCGTCAGCAGGTTCCTTTCTTTATCTGGGCAAATTATGATATCGAGGAGGAAAGTAATCTTGCAATTAGTGCTAATTATCTTTCTACAAAAGTTGCCAAGGTTGCCGGTCTTGGCCTTACAAAATATCAAAGCTTCCTCTCACAGATGTCAGAAGTACTTCCTGTCGTCAATGCAGTTGGCTATGTAGACACCGACGGTACATGTCACTATTTAAAGGAAGCCACTGGCGAAGAAAAAACATGGCTTGATAATTATGAAATTCTTCAGTATTACCGCATGTTTGACCAATAATTAACTTTTACAGCTGCTTCTGCAGCAGACAATCAGCAAAGGCAGTGCGTACACTATTTTGTTCCACTGCCTTTTTTATTTTCTCGATATTCTTCTCAGAAATCCACGATTTGCTGTTATTAAAATAGAAATTTACCTGTTTCCAATATTTTTCCGGGTATGCAATCATAAATCCTAATAGGCTTATTTCTTTTTGTGACATGTTTTGGACTCTGTTATATTCGCGAATCAGCCTCATTCCAAGCTCCTGATTCCAGTTATGCTTTTCCATGATTTTTCTAATAAACTGATACAGATCACAAATCTGGCAGCCCACACGAAACTGTTCAAAATTTACTGCTGCCGTCTGCCCCTGACCAATAAGTACATTGTGCTGATGATACGCGCCATGTATCAGATGGCCTTCTTTTTTCGCCTGTTCCTCCACCTCATAAAGTTCGCCGTCCATCATTGCACGCACTGCAATGTCTGCCTGATTATACATTTCATCAAGGCTTTTTTGGATGAACTGCTCAAGCACTGATTTTTTCTTTTTACGATGCAGATAGGCACGCACACGGCGAAGCTCACGATTGTGCTTTTCATATTGACAGGCCAGACTCTGCCTTTCTTTATGTGTATTTGTGACAGCATTGCCTTCTGTTATATCCTGTTTGCTTTCTTCAGACTGCACTTTCTCCTGTTTTATAAGCAGGTGCTTTGGCATGCGCCTCATAGAAACATGCAGCCGCGCAAGACTATTCACAGCCTGTACGAGATCACCAATACTGCTTACACTGCATTCTGGCCATGGATACCACATTTTTAACACATAACCTGTGCCTTCTTCATTTTTAGAGAGCAGTTCTTCCTTCTCATTTTTTATGATCTGGTCTGTGTGCACCATTCCATTTTCCGCCAGATATAAAAGAAGGGCCGCCTCTGCCTCTAACCGTGCTTGTTTTCCACGGTATTCTGAAAGCAGATACAGTCCTTCTTTTGTATCACATAAAAGTGCGCCCCGTACCTTTCGCGTTGCACGAACTGTCACAGGATACTGACTAAGTACCGACATTCCCCAATCATTCATAGAATTACCTACGCCTTTCCGGCTGTCTCCCGGACCGCCTATGCTATCCTATGAAACATAAGGTAATATCATGCCAGATCATTTTTATTTGCGCGTCCAAAGAATATCTCTGTTAATGCATTGTCCTAGCAATCTCTTCACCTGTCCTGCGTCCTTTGTCTGCGGCAAAATCCACATAAGCTTTGTTAGAACAGCTTCTAGTGTCATATCATATGCCTCCATGACACCTGCCTCTTCCTTTACCTTCTTTCCAACCTCATATACAGCAAGATTGCTGCCTTCTCTGGCAACCTGCGTAGCCATGACAAACACCTTTCCCTCACGTGTCCACTTATGTACCACATCGAAAAAGCTTCCATGCTCGTAAACAGGAAGACCACCGACACCAAATGCCTCGATGATTACAGCATCACATCGTCCTGCCACATAATCAAGAATATCAGCAGGCATAGACGGCACCAGCTTAACTAATCCTACTGATGCAGTCATATCATGATAAAACTGTACCGGTCCCATCTCTTTTGGCTCTTCAAAATACAAAAGAACACGTCCGTCACTAATCATGCCAAGATATGGATAATTGACACTTGCAAATGCATTATAGCTCTTGCTGTGCTCCTTCTTTGCACGTGTTCCAGCAATAATTTTCCCATCAAATACAACACATACATCATGTGCCTTTTCGTTTGCTGCAAACCTGAGACTATCCATAAGATTTACTCTCGCATCAGTATCCTCTAAGTCTATTGGATGCTGTGCTCCTGTAATAACAATCGGCTTTGGTGAATGCTGAATCAGATAAGAGAGTGCTGCCGCCGTAAATGCCATCGTGTCCGTTCCATGACAAATGACAAAACCATCATACTCGTCATAATGTGCTTCAATGCAGGCTGCCATAGCAAGCCAATGCTTTGGTTCGATGTTTGTACTGTCAAGATTCATCAGCTGAATAGTGTCCGTTTCACAAAATTCCTTTGAATCCTGCACATACGACAGAAGCTGCTCTGGCGTAAGAAGCGGTTTTAATCCGTCCTCACTGTGTCCGCAGGCGATTGTTCCGCCCGTTCCAATAAGTAATATCTTTCTCATACCACATGCATTATCCTTTCTGTTTGTACCTTTATTCCCTCATTTTGATTTGCCTGCTGATCCTGCTGGCGACGGAATGCGTTAATAATATCACGTCTTGTAATGATGCCAATGAAAACATTGCGATCATCTACAACTGGTACATAATTTTGATTGGATGCACGCTCAATCATCTCATCTATTGTCGCATACACATATACTGGCGGCATCCAGTCCTTACGGATAATCTCTTTGATTTGAAAGCTCTCCAGCTCCTGCATGTCACATTTGTGATATGTTAACATATACCATAAAAAATCGCCCTCGTTTACCGATCCGGCATAACAGCCATCCTCATCGATAACCGGCAGCGCAGTGTAGCCATATATTCTCATACGCTCAAGTCCCTGACGCAGCGTATCCTCCTTGTGAAGATACTCAATCTCTCCCTTTGGTTTTAATAATGTCATTAAATTCATTTTGCTTCCTCACAGTTCTGAAATGTCGCATAACAGTTTTTTTGTATGCCACTATTTTCCATGAATGCAGTCCGGTTTCCCATCTGCTTGCTTTTTTTATTCTATCACAACTGTGAGGAAATTTCCATTACCGTAATCTTACAGTTTGATGAAATAATTATGAAGTCCATCCATCCAGATATACGCTCCATCGCCCTCTATCTTAAGATGGAGCTTAGATAAATCCTTCTCATGCGTTTGCCCCATCGCATTGTAAAGCTCTAAGAGCTCATCCATATGCCATGAGTAATATCCTATCAGCGCCTTTGCTGTTTCTTTATATATTTTTTCATCCTGCGTCATGGTTTCTCCCTTCATTATTCATTCGCGTAAAGTATTCTTTCACTTTTCTAGTCTTTCGCAGTTTCCTCGTTCAACAATTCTGCACTTTTCGTGCAGTTTTATCCTACTAGGTTTCGACAAAATCTTCAACTAATTTCAATCGCGTATTTCGACACTCTTATTGCTGTATCTTGTGATCTGTGCTACGATAAACGAAACACAGGTTGAAAGGACAAAATGCTATGGAATTTACTACACTTTGCTATTTAGAGCGCGACGATCATTATCTGATGCTGCATCGCACAAAAAAGGAACATGATTTTAATAAAGATATGTGGATTGGTGTTGGCGGTCACTTTGAAGAAAATGAAAGTCCTGATGATTGTCTGCTGCGCGAAGTTAAGGAAGAAACCGGACTCACACTGACTTCCTACAAAATGCGCGGTATTCTGACATTTGTTTACCGCAATATATGCGAATATGTCTGCCTCTATACGGCTGATGGCTTTGAAGGTGAAATGACCTCCTGTAATGAAGGCGAGCTTAAGTGGGTTCCAAAGGATAAATTGCTGACGCTAAATTTGTTTGAAGGGGATCTTATCTTTTTTAAGCTGTTGCTGGAAGATGCACCTTTCTTTTCATTGAAACTCACTTATGATCAGGTAAATGAGCACCGCCTTATTGACGCAAATCTAAATGGCAAAAAGCTTGAGCTTTTCGATATCCTAGATGAAAACGGTGTACCGACAGGACTGACAAGGGAGCGTTCTTTGTGCCATCTTCTTGATACACCGCACAGAACTGGTCATGTGTGGATTGTGCGTCCTGTTGATGCAAAGGATGGAATCGCTTCTGACACACAAGCCGGCACTTCACAAAATAATCCTGCCTATGAATTGCTTCTCCAAAAGCGAAGCCACGACAAGGATTCTTTCCCGGACTGCTATGACATCTCGTCTGCCGGTCATGTTCCAGCAGGAAGCTCTGTCCTTGATTCTGCGATTCGTGAACTCTCAGAAGAACTTGGAATCAAGGCTTCACCTAGCGATCTTATTCCTATTGGCACACATGAAGGAAATAGCCACAGTATCTTTTATGGAAAGCCGTTTCACAATCATGAATTTAGTACACTGTATCTCTACACAAAACCTGTGCAGATCAACGATCTTGTGCTGCAGGAGTCAGAAATCCAGTCAGCAAAATGGTTTGATCTAAATCAACTGATGGAAGATGTTAAAAATAACGCGCCAGGATACTGTCTGTACTATGATGAACTGCAAATTCTTAAAAATGCGCTGGAAAAATAATAGAAGGCAGGCCATCACGGCCTGCCTATTTAAATCAATGCTGAATCTGTCCTTCTTCTTCGCTATGGTTGCGCAAATCAGTAGGACGATACTTTGGAATAACCTTCATAAGCTCATCATCATAATTACACTCAACACGCGTATTCTTTGAAGTCACAAGCGTATAGATATGATCTGGTGTGCACGCCGGCCAATTCGGAATTGCGCTGTTGTTTGGATCACCTGTGCGCGCAAATGACATAACACTGTCAAAAATCTCTGTCTCGATGCGCTCTGTAACGCCTGCTTCCTGTGTATATGGCGTGAATGATGTGTTTGCAAAGACATACGGGATATCTGCACAATGCCACGGAACCCAGCCGCCATCAAGCGGCAGTTCAAGATCAAACATATATGAATATGTCTGTGCGTTCATTTTGCTGCGCTCTTTTACATAGTCAAGAAGCGGTACACGAACAATGCTGTCAAGCACAGTCAGATCGACAGGATTATGTGTCGGATATGCTTTTTCAAATAGTGGAAGAAGCTCTGATGCCGCCTTTTCTCCCATTACCTTTTCAACGACCTTTTCACCTTCTTCTTTTGTCATGTGGTTTCTGTCAAACGGCATCGGTGCAAATGTGAAGAACTCGCCAAATACACTTCCAACCATAAGTGCAACATTACTGCTTTCCTTACGAAAACCTACATCGCTTGGATCGCCCACATAAAATTCATTCGGGATCGGGGCACCGCCGCTATATTTTCCCTGTGCCTGAAATGTTGGACGCACCTTTAAATAAGCGGCTGCAAGCTGTGCATATGGTACCTTTTCAAGTTCTTTTACACTGCTTACACCAAGCTCTTCCATAACAGCCTCTGCGATTTCTTTTCCGCTCTGTCCACGTTTTGGCATCAAATCATTAATTACACCACTCATGTTAATGCCCTTTGCAAAAAGTCCATCTGCTGCCGGCATCTGAAGAAGCGTTGTCACCTTTGCGCCGCCGCCTGACTGACCAAATACTGTAACATTCTTTGGATCTCCGCCAAATTTCTCAATATTTTCCTGCACCCATTTTAGTGACGCAATGATATCATCCATTCCGGCATTTCCTGAATTGGCATACTCTGATCCAAATGCAGACAGATCAAAATATCCAAGCACATTTAAGCGGTGATTGATTGATACAACAACTGCATCACCTCTGCGGCTCATATTTTCGCCCTCATACGCGATGTGCTCAATTGAAGAACCGGCTTCAAAGCCGCCGCCATGAAACCATACTAAAACAGGGCGCTTCTTTTCATCACATGATGGTGTCCAAATATTTAGATTCAAACAATCCTCATCCATAACCCAGTAGCGATGCGGTACAAACACCTCACCAGCTGGCTTTGGCATATCAAGAAGCGGACACACATAGCCAAAGCTTGTCGCATCAAGTTCACCTTCCCATGCCTCAAGCGGCTCTGGCGCATGGAAACGCTTCGCCTTTGCATACGGAATGCCCTTAAACACAGACACTCCATTGTAAGCATAGCCACGTACCTTTCCCTTATTTGTCTCTACGACAACACTTCCTTTTTTGAATACAAATTCTTTTTCCATTTCTTTTTTCCTCCCATATAGAATACTATTACGATTCCTCTATCGTTTGTTGCATCATCCGCGCTTATATATCCATTTCTGCAAAATTGATTACCAAATCTGGATAAATGCCCACTTTCGCAGATTCGTTAAAATTACAATCTTCATAATCTGGTGTTTCAAAATTGCACATGGATACTCTCTTTTTGCTCGGATCGACAATCCAATATTCACGAACACCAGCTGCCTGATACTTACCCCTTTTAATAATATAGTCCTGCGCTTTTGTGGATGGAGACACCACCTCGATTACCCAGTCCGGTGCACCTATACAGCGCTTTCCATTACTTAATTTATCGCGATCACAAATCACGGATATATCTGGCTGAACAAGGTTGTAAATATCATCGGCTGAAAGCTGCACATCAAATGGAGATGGGAAAACTCGGCATTTACCGCCCTTAGAGCGAATATAAATGTTGATCTCCGTTACTAAAAAATTGACAATGGCTTGATGAGTTACTGTTGGTGCCGTATCCAGAAAAAGTCGTCCGTCGATTAGTTCCGCGCGCGTTCCCTCTGGTAACGCTTCAATATCAGCTATTGTTTTAATTTCTTCCTTTGGCAATGCCATTCTCGCTACCTCCTTTTCCTATTCCATTTACTCACCACTATACAATTGTGATCTGACAGCTCTCCATTGCCCGAAGCGCACGCTCATGGCTCTCTGGTGTCACACCTGCGCAGCATGATGCATCTACCTCAATCGGAACCTCCGGCAAAAATGCCTTTACTAAAATTGCATTGGAAATGACACAGATATCGGTGCAAAGTCCCACAAATATGATCTTATCAATTCCCATCTGCTCATTAAGTGCCACAAGACGTTTTCCGAGTTCCACACTTCCAAAGGTAGGCTTGTCAATCGGATTTCCATCGATCAGTGACGCGATCTCGTCATTCAGCTCCCATCCTCTCGTATCACGGATGCAATGCTGCACTGGAAGATTAGTTCCTTCCTGCGTACTCAAGTAATTTTCTTCATGTGTATCTCTTGTTGCAAGAACCAATCCCTTAAAGTTCTTAATCTTATCTGCCACCTTTGGCACAATTGAAACGGCCTCCTTAGTGCCAAGTGACCCATCAATAAAATCGTTTTGCATATCTACAACTACAAGAACTTCCATGCCTCTTTGTTCTCCCTTCTTTGCTCGTAATTTCACTGATTTTATAATATTCCATTTGGAAGGATATTGCAAGATAGCAACTGAGAATTTGACATTTTAACCAAGAGTTATTTATCTTCAGTGCGCAATCTGAAACAGGGAATAAAATTGTCCTTTTTGCTGCATAAGCGTATCGAAATTTCCCTGCTCGCAGATTGTTCCATTCTTCATGACAAGGATTTTATCATAGCGGCGAAGAATCGCTTCCTCTAGGCGATGCGTTACGACGATTCTTGTCATTCCAACCAGATTCAGTATAGAAAAGCTGACTGCTCTTGCAGTGGCGGCATCAAGTGCGGCAGTTGCCTCGTCAACCAGAAGTATTGGTGATTTTCTAAGAAGCGCTCTTGCAATGCTGATTCGCTGACGCTCACCGCCTGACAGATTCGCGCCATTTTCGCCGCAGACAAATTCTTCACCGCGTTTTTCGATAAACTCCGACAAGCCGGAGCGCTCCAATGCTAATGTGACTTCTTTATCTGGAAATTCATGAAACATAGTGACATTGTTTCTTATGGTATCATTAAAAACAAAGACATTTTGCTGCACTGATGTCATCAGCTGATAGAGCGATTCGCTTTCAATATTTTTAATTGAAACACCATCTATGCAAATCTCGCCCTGATAGTTACTGCTGCTTCCCATCAGAAGATTCAAAAGCGTCGATTTTCCGCTTCCTGATCCTCCTACAATTGCATAGCTCTTTCCTGCGTCAAACTGAACATCCAGATCTTTTAACACAGGACTCTCTGGCTCATATCCATACGTCAGATCCTTCACTTCGATCTTTTCTGAAAAACCATTAAGCTTTTCTCTTCCTTCTTCGCGCACGTTCTCCGATAATGCATCTGACAATTTCTCCATCAGTGCAATCGCAGCCTTTCTGTTTGACCACAGAAGCGGAACCTGACTAATTGGATTTAAAATATAATTCATCAGCTGGACAAATACGATTACAACACCAGCTGTTACTCCTTTGCCGCTAATTGCAAGCCATGCACCTGCCAGAAAAATTCCCATCTGGGCAATGATTCCCGCATCATTTGCCAGAAGTGATATCAGTTGCTCGGTACGGCGCTTATTTTTCTTTGCCTCCTCTGCCTGCTCATTTCGCTGTGAAAATAAACGACTTGCCTGTGTCTCTGCACGAAAGCTTTTGATGACTGGAAAGCCTGACAGAAGCTCATTCACAATTGAAACAAAACGCTCATTTTTTTTAGAAATTTCCTTTTCCTGCTCTGTCAGGCGATTTCCTGCCGTCATGGAGACGGCCACCGGCAGAAATGACAAAGCAACTGCAAGAACTAACATCACCGGACTATAATAAAGCATCATGATCAATGCACCCAAAAAACAAAAGAGAAGCTCAATCAGGGTGAAAGTTGCGGCTAAATAGTTGTTCTCGATTGAGGTGCAGTCATTTGTCAGCGCGGAAACGTAAAGTGCGGTGCCTTCTTTTGAAAAAGAGCGCAAACTTTTCTGTGTCAGCCGCGAAAATGCATAATCGCGGTACTGCTGCATGGCTCGTTGTAAAAATCTTGGATATACTGCTCTATACATTACATTGGCTATTGTGTAAATAACAACGACAATAATGACAATCCATGCACTGCGCACAAGGGCCTGCATATCCTGATTTGCTGTGCAGTCCATGATCTGCTGAATCAGCCATGAGATCATCAGATTTAGTGAGCTCATAGCAATCGTTAAGATGATGGTTACGATGAAATTTATTCTATTTTTATAGTATAATTGGTGTATAAATTCCCTGTTTTTCTTTTTGTTTTGCTTTGTTTTCATTTTATTTTTCTCCCACTACCTGATTTTTGACAATTCAATTTCTGCCATTTGCTTTTGAACTATTCATTTTTTTCATTCGTTTCCTGACTGGTACAAGTTAATGCGCTCATTATCATCCTTGCGCTCATTCCACGATGCAAACGGATTTTTGCTTCCAATTGGTGCCGAAAAGGCAGATTGTTTTCTCATATTGACTGCCAATCTTGCCTCATTTTCTGTATACATAAGCATACTTGCAAAGGTGAGAAATGCCACCCACTCGGCACTGTTTTCATACGAATAAATGTGCATTTTTCCATTTGTATCGGTAATCTCAAGATTACGAATCAGATGATACTTGCACAACTCATCGAGTACAGCAATGACTTCTGGCTCTGGGGCATTTAATTCCTTTGCTAAGAGACGCCCTGTGACATTTTCGTTTGGCTTTTTCGCATACAACGCCGCAACGACCTCCAGACAATATGGCTTAACGAGTAAGAAAAACAGTCTGCGCAGCGAATCGGCATCCTTGATTACCGACTCAAACCCGTTCTCTGGCTGTGAGAGCAAAAATATGTAGTCGAGGTTGTTAAAACCATAGCTCATATAGCCGCTGTCCGTCTCAATATAAAGGCCACTGGTGGAAATACTAGCATCCGAGTCCTCTGTTGTGCTGTATGCCTTCTTTTTATGCTCATTGTGCTCGTCATGCTCATTATTTTGGCTTTGCACATCTTGACTTTGTGTCGTTTTTCTCTGGTTCTTTTGAGTTGCCGCATCAAGAATATTGGACACAGCAACGCTGTCTATATTTGAATCCTCGCACCGAAGCACCGCCTTTTGGATGTTCCACATCAGATCACACGCCGCCTTCATGCGGTCTTTTTTCGGATAGCTATACAAGGTGCGGTCAAACAGCTCCTTTATATCCGTCTGTGCCACTGGTGTTCTTCCAAACAACTCATCCACTGATACATGAAGCGTATCAGCAATCGCCGGAAGAAGCTCGATGTCCGGCGCGCCACCGCACTCCCATCGCGATACCGCCTGCGTGGTTACGCCCACGGCGCGTCCAAGCTCCTCCTGTTTTAAGCCTGCCTGCTTGCGAAGCTGTCCAATTCGCTCCCCGATTTTTGTATATGGACTACTCGTATATGGATTCTTCTCAGTTCCATTTCGGACTCCATTGCTGTTGCTCATCCTATTCTCCTCCTCTGCGTCTTTCCTTTCTTGTCTCAACGGATGGTTGTATTATAGCTTACGCAATACTTGAATTCAATGCAGGTGTTTTTGTCAAAAATCAAGTGGTAGTTGAATCACTACAGTTCATATTCAATACTTAAATTAGCGGCGAAAAAATATCCCGTGAACGCTGACTTAACAATCGCGTACCTTGATATCACCAGATATGGTAGATGCCTTTAACTTACTGTCAGGCTCACCAAAGCGCTCCTGCACTTTTTTCTTTCCCTTACTGTTAATTCCTCCGCAGACAGCAGAAACATCACCACTCGTACTGGAAAGCGCCATTTCGAGTCCAATTTCTCCAATGTAGCGAACGTTTACATCACCGCTGGTACTCGAAACTACAGCATCTACCTGATTTCCAATCGTCACCTTACAATCACCGCTGGTACTCTTTGCTCTGCACTGCGCGCTCTTGTCAAATTCGGCCTTTATGTCTCCGCTTATACTCACAACGTCCATCTTATCTGCCTTGCATGCGATCACATTCACATCGCCGCTGATGCTTGATGCAAAAAGTTCATCTGCCTGACAATCTTCCACTCCTACGTCACCGCTTCCAGTATGAATCAATAAAGTCTTTGCATTGCTGTTATTTGCTTTGATATCGCCACTTATACTCTTTACCTTAATTTTTTCAAACCGCTCTGGCACTGCAACATGAATAACAATTCCTGCTGAATATTTCCCCACCTTAAGGCCAAATAAACGTGAGGCAGCATAAGAAACACTTATCCCTGCTTTCTTTTCCTGCTGAATCGAAAGTGTTCCAACAGACGCACTGACACGAAGCGTCTCTTTTAATGCCTCCATATCATCTGCAAGCCCACCAGTTACAGACAGCTCTACATCATTTGTACTGCTCTTTTTGATTTCAATATCGGCATCTGTGAGCTGAGCATTGACACGCTGAATGCCTGGATAAAAACGATTATAAATATCAGAATTACCCACTGTGTCCGAATTTGAATTGACATTTATTGTCATAGCAGCCGGATTTTCATCTAAGAATGCCTGACGGATTTCCTCGACATTTCCAAGCTCTTCACAAATTTCCTCTTCACTCTTTCCGTTTTCCATACCTTCCTTAAAATGATTCTCATAATCACTGAGAATATCCGTCAACAATTCCTCATCCATCCCTGCAAATGCATTGCGCAGCTGTGCAAAAAATTCGTCCTTTTTCATAATATTTTCCACCTTTCTTCATACTCAGCATCGTATATTAACTCGGCTGCTATTTTCCATTTAATTACTTTCTTTGCTCACTATCAGCCGCTCAACTGCTGCCGTGAAATCAAACCATTCTTTCTTTAACTGTTCCTGATAGGCCCAGCCCTTCACCGTGAGGTGATAATACTTTCTAGCTGGTCCTTCCCCTGCCTCGACAAGATATGTCTCCACATATTCCTCATCCCTCAACCTCTTTAAGATCAGATACAGCGTACCTGCCGCTAGCTTCATCTCCTTTGAAATATTTTCAGTAAGCTCGTAGCCGTACTGGTCACGAAGCGCCAGCTGCGACAGCACGCACAACTCAAGCGCTCCTTTTTTAAACTGAGCATTCATGCTCACACCTCCTTCTTTTTTCCTGTTAGCTGCATCATATCACATACTATTCTATATTGCAATATAGTATACAAAAAAATTTAGTGTTTTTTTGACAGCAAAAAACAGCCCACGGTTTTCACCGTGGGCATATGTCGATTCATTACTTCATAACCATCTCTTCGTCACTTGGCAGTTCCTTTGCGAGCTTCGATGGTTTTTCCAGATACCAGTATGCAACAGATGTGTAATCATCGTAGCGTGGTCCTGTCCATCCAAGGTTGTCGATTGTCATCTTGAAATTCTTAGAGAAATAAACCGGATCCTTCTCATGGAAGCGATACAGCAAGAAGCGCTGCTGTCCGTTATAAAATTCGCGATTGTCACCCATGATAGCAAAAAGTCCTGTATACATTCCGCTAAATGTCTGGTAACGATTCAAAATGATATCATTTCCAAAACCGTATGAACCACAGAAATAATCCTCTGTTCCAGTATAATTCATGCTTGGATACTGGTCATCGTCAATATACATCTTTGCTTCGCCCTCTACCCAACAGGTGTTGTTTCCATTCATACCTGTTGCGAGTGTCACACCTGCAAAGCAACCTCTGCCTTCAATTCCATCAATAATTGTATATGCGCGTCCTTTCGTAACTGGATGCTCCTGACGATACGCAGCATGGAAATAGCCTGCATCCTGAGGAATCTCGCCGTACCAGCCAGAGATCATATAGTACAGTGTTTCTTCCTTCTTGCTACGATTTTCCATAGTGATGCGGCAGTGCTTTGCAAATGGCATCTCCCAGTAGCTGTTAAAGCCACGTCCTGGTGCTGTGAGGATTTTCGCTGAATTTAAAACAATGTAGTTGCCGTCGCGATCCTTGAAATTTTCGTCATATGCGCAGCCAAAAAATGCAGAGATAGGCGCTTCAACAGACGGAAATTCCTCATTTTCCCAGTAAATACGCATAACAAAGCTATGGCCAACATATCCGGTAAACCAAATGTGTGTAATCATACCAGGGCCATCTGTATCACACAGCGTAACAGTCTCTCCCGGAGCAATCTGAATACACGGTCTTAATTTCTCACAATCCTTACCCTTTGTACCACCATTTTTTTGTCCAGTCGGATTTTCAGCTGAAAAGCCAAAGCTTTGGCGATTCTTAATTCTGTATAATTTCATAATGTCTCCTTTCATTGCACAAAAAATTCATTTACATATTCAGTCACTCAATGCTTTCCCTTTAGTCTATAATCCTGAGGCGTGATCCCTGTGCTGATGCGAAAAATCTTAATAAAATAAGTCGTATTTTCGTATCCACAATTTTTGGCGACCTCGTAGATTTTTAAATTAGTATTCACAAGCATTTCCTTAGCCAGATTCATTCTTGTCTGAGCTACATAATCATGAATACTCATACCAATTTCCTGGCGAAAAATCCTAGAAAGATAGCCTGAGCTATATCCAGTTACATCTGATAATACTGATGTACTTACATTTTCACTGATATGACTGTTAATATACTTCACTACCAATTCTGCCACAGATTTCACGGTATTGTCAATCCTTTTTTCAGCTTCATTCACTAAAAGTTCCTGTAGTTTTTTGAAATAAGCCACTGTGCCCATCGCACCTGAATGTTCTGCCTCTACAATTAGAGAAATCATACCATTTCGATTCACATATGATAAAATTGCTGCATTCAAAGATTGCGCTGCCTCAACTGCCAACAAATTTTCTGTCTGAGAATGTGTTGTTAAATAGGCAATCACTTCATTAATGTCATTTTTTGCTTCTGCAATAGATCCCTTTCGCACCAAAAGTTGAATATTTTCCAGATTTCTTCTCATTTCAGAAACTTTTTTTGCATTTTCTACCTCTTTACCCTCTACATCAGCCTGATGACGGATAGCAACACCTGTAGAACCGCGAAGAATCTCATTTGTAAGCATAGTTCTGATTTGAACATACTTCTCATTTAAATCCAATCCATTTACTGCTTCTTCTGAGACGATAAAAAACATAGTCACCTTTAACTGCTCCTCCAACTGCTGTCTGGCCTTTCTCATCAGATGGAACAATGTCTTGGAAACAGACTGCTTTGTATCAAAATCAAATACCCAAATCAAAACATCATCGAATAAATAATATTCACTCCACGCAAGCTCTTTTCCAAATGATCCCGCAACAATTTGGGAAACTGCTCCTGCTGTAATCATTTTTGTTTTTACATGGTGGTTATGATCTCCCTGAAGCAGCCCAACCACAAGATACAATTCTCCTGCAAGCATTCGCTCTTCCAGTTCATCTAACTCCCCTTTTTGATTCAACATCAGCTGCATAATCAACTGTCTTCTATATGCAGGCAACATCTGTGTATAGCGTTCTTCTGCATCATTAATGCGCTCCATAATTTTCTCATTTTCGCGCAAACGATCTATTTCCTTCTTCAAAGCTGCCAGAACTACTTCATCACCTTCTGTTTTTAAAATATATTGAACTGCATGTTGCCGAAAGGCCTCGTATGCAAAAGAAAAATCATCATAACCGGTCAGAAACAGAACTCGCATATCTGGAAACTGTTCTCTCAGTATGCTTACCATTTGCAGCCCTGTCATACCAGGCATTTGTATATCTGAAAGCAAAATATCACAAGGCGATTCTTCGACCATCTTTATGACACTTTTAGCATTGTACGCCGTACGAACATCTACATTCATGCTTTTTCCAAATTCATCCCGAATTACATCTGACATATCATCCGCACTAATTGGCTCATCATCTACAACTATTATTTTAATCGTTCTTCCTGCCTGAATGCTCATGATGTTTCCTCCCCCATAAATACATGTACAATTACCTTTAATCCTCCAAGTTCCGAACGCCCAACCAACAATCCACTTTTATCTCCAAAATACAATTTCAGTCTTCTGTTAATATTAATAATTGCCGTTGTTTCCATTTGCATATCTGTACTTTGTAGTTTCTCATTAAGGCTTTGTAGAGTCTCATCCGAAATTTCTCCACTATTTTCTATTATAATATCAAAATCTCGATCACTTCGAATCTCATAGCCAAGTTCCAATCTCATTGGATCTCCATTTCCACTTTCATATGCATATTTAAATGCATTTTCTAAGATTGGCTGAAGAATCAACCGCGGCACATACACATCAGCAATACATTCATCTGGCTTGGCAATTTCTACATGTAAATTATCGCGAAAACGGTATTTCTGGATTCTGGCATAATTTTCTGCATGTTCTATCTCTTCTGACAGATGCTTTTCATCATCTGCATTTCTTGTAATATAATGATAAAAACTTCCCAGATATTCTGCAAGATGAAGACTATTTTCTTGATCTCCTCTTCGAATCATCCGATACAGAACATAGTAGCTGTTATACATAAAATGCGGACTGATCTGCGACTGAAGCTGTTTCAAGTTTGATTGACTTACAAGAACCTTTTGCTGCAAATTCGTCTCGATATATTGTTGCATCGTTTCTGCCATGTGATTGTACTTTTCATAAACGGAATGAAAAAAATCATTTTCATTCTGCACCTCAATTCTATAGCTGAAATCATTTTTTTCCATATGATCAAAGGCCTCAATCAACAGCTGATACAGTGGTCTATAGATTTGACGATTCCATGTTTGAATACTAATAACTGCAATCATCAAGCAAAGACACATAAACAATATACTGCTTAATCCAATAACAGCAAAAAAATGATTCATTTCTGCATCGTTACTCTCTTTGTAGATCATACGAAACGGATAATATATGGAATCTGCACAAATCATCTGTTCATCTGGTTCTTTTTCTGGTTTCCAAACAAAATCAATGGAATCTCCACCCGCCAAAAACATGGCTTCTATCTGTTCCATAATACCTGCATCTTTCCAAGTGATAATAAGCACTGCTCTTGCGCCATCACCATCCCAATGAATACAAGTAGCCGCCTTATTGTTTTCTAACAAGCAGGTACGATCTTTCCCCTCTGCCATTTCCTCCATCCATGGCTTTACTGATGTCTGACAATGAAGATCCGTAATCACTTTTCCCATTGTCGGAATATACAACACTACACTGTCAACCTGCTCATTTTTATAATACAAATCATAGACAGACTCGTAAATTTCATTTTGAAGCGAAAAGCGGGAATAGCGGTCCAGATCATCATACATATAAACAAATTTCTGGAGATCTACTCCGTTTAGTAACTGCTTTCCCCACTTTTCAATTTCCTTCATATGAAGTTCTGTAGACGATACACAGATCTCAAGCCTTATCTGATCATTTTCGCGATCTTTTTGCTTCTCGCGCACAACTGTGATACGAAAAAAGATCAAAAATGCCATACTAATTACTACAAGCATTGCAAAAAGCGGCATAAAGCTTTTCTGAAACATATAACGATAGAAATTATTTTTCTTACGTCCAAACATCCGTTTTTTCCTCCAGTTTCATATCTTCAAATGACTGTGTATCACTATTATAGCATAAAATGAGGAAATAACGCATCTGGATCTTAAACAATTTTATATTTTTTTCTTAAATATCTGAATGTTCATAAAATTAGCTTCTGCATCTGATGCATACAAGCCAAAATTACCACCTTTAATGTCAAACATACGCGTTCCAAGTGCAATCCTATTATCAACATAGACTTCTAATATGGTACCAGATACAATCACATCTACATGGAAGCATTCACCAGTCTTTGATGAAAGCGGCCGTTCCAATTCCACCTCATATGGGAACATCTGACCGCCTCGCTCTGTCATACGCACACCTGACTTAAATTCCATACGACTGCGAGCAAAGTCAATATTAATATAGTAACCTACCGCAAAAGATTCGTCCACATGAATAGCAACACCAACACTTGCAGCTTCCCCCGTTGTTTCAATATCAAAGGAAAGACGACTTGTCTCATTTAATGGATTTAGCAACAATGCACTATATCCATATGGTGTATTTACACTGGCACTATTTTCTGCTAATTTCCACTCTCCAGTCAGCGGCTTCATAGAAATGATTTCTTCTTCTGAAACTGCTTCCAAAACAGAAGGAACTGGCTTAACAAACAAATCTCCGTCTTCATCCTGCCATAATTCATGAACGATTAGATTGCCACCCCAGTCCCAAGTATTGCAATCCTTTCCATCATATCCAAGTGGGTCAAAATGATGCTCATTATTTTCGCGTGTTGGATTCCATCCATACACATAACGGTGAACGCCATCTGTACCTGTTTTTGCTGCATAAAAAGCGCGGGTATCAAAGGTATCTATCTCAGGTGTTTCCCATGGTCCGTTTAAACTACGACTTTTCCTATATAAGGTCTGATAACGGTCTGCATAGGAAGAAAATACAAGATAATACCAGTCTCCCATCTTGAATAGATCTGGGCATTCAAATGCACACTGGGCATTCATAGGAGCATATATCGGATCACAATAGCTCCAGTGATGCAGATCGTCTGATTTGCAAAGGCCAACACAGCCTCTTCTTGTCGTCATTCCCTGTTTCTGCGCTGCAAAAATCATCCACCAGCAGTTTTCTTCTTCACACCAAAAAACAAATGGATCTCTCCAATGCACAGGGGCATAAATCTGATTGTCGGATGCAAAACGATCTTCTGGAATTTCTGTCCACGTATCCAAATTAGTACTAACTGCATGATTGATATAATTTTTTTCTGGCATTACCTGAAATGTACAGAAAAACATATGATATATTCCATCTACCTTTATGACAGACCCCGTTCCTCCAACAATTTTCGTATCATGCTCTGTAAAATGAACATGATCTGTTGTGCTTAACATAACCCAACTGTCCTGATGATTAGCATCTCGGTTTCCTCGATAGTTGCGCAGATAAAACGGTTTAAATACACCATTATCATAAAATGGGATCACATCTCCCAATACTCCCTTTTCCGGACGAAAATATAAGCTCATATCATAACTCTCCTAATGTTGTTAATTTTACATTTTCAAATTTAACTGCTCCGTCTGACACAGCAAGACCAAATTTTCTGTCATGAAGATCATAGGCACGAACACTCATTGCCACTTCATCGTTTACATATACTTCCATCACAGATTCATCCACAAAAATTTCCATCGAATATGTCTGATTTGGAATTAATTCAACAGGACGTTCTAGCTCCACATCATACTGGAATGTCCATCCTCCCTGCTCATGCATACGAATAGCACTTTTGTATTCGATTCTTTGACGCTTAGGATCCAGATAAAAATAATAGCCTCTGGCAAATTCCTGATCTGCCTGAAGTACCACTGCAAATCGCTCGGTTCCAGGTGTAAACGTAAAATCAAGCGACAAACATCCCTGATGCGGCACATCATTCTCACTAATTATTGACGCATATGCAATTGGAGAATCTACGTTTACTGATGTCTGATCCACTTTCCAATCTCCATTCAAAGGAATCCACTTTATTTCATTAGAAACAGTAAGAGTCTTTTTCAGTGCTGGATTTGACCGAACTGCCAATGTTCCATCTTCTCTTGCATAAATTTCATGTGGAACCAAACTTCCGCCCCAATCATACGTTTTATAATCATACCCCTCATGTGTCGGATCTGGATCAAAATTCCACGTATTTTGTGTTCTTGTTGGATTCCATCCAAAAATATAACGATGCTCTCCGTCACTGCATGTCTTTGCTGCATAAAAAGCACGTCCGTCAAAGGAGTCCGTCTTGGGACGAATCCATGGACCATTGCATGAACGACTCATACGGTAAAGTGTTTGGAAACGGTCTGTAAACTGTGAAAATACAAGATACCACCACCCATTCATATAAAAAAGATCTGGGCACTCGTAAGCAGACATGCTTGACTGCGGTGCATATAGAGGTTCACAGCATGTCCAATGATGAAGATCAGCAGACTTACAAAGTCCTACACATCCACGACGTTTTGTATTTCCCTGATTCTGCGCACAAAGAATCATCCACCAGCATTTTTCTTCCTCATTCCAAATCACGTGCGGATCACGCCAGTCTGTCAGCAAATAGATTGATTCATCTGGTCCAAATGTCTCATCTGGATATTTTGTCCAGTTTGTCAAATCTGTACTTGTAGCATGGCACACATATTGACGCTGTGGCTGATCCTCAAATACACAATAATACAGATGATACAAACCCTCTACCTTAATTATACAGCCAGTTCCTCCAAGAATCCCAATTGCCGTCTCCGATTCATAATGAATCAGATCCTTTGTCGTCAAAAGATGCCATCCATACGTTTTATCACTTCCAAAATAAGGATTCCAGTTTTTTAAATAAAATAGCTTAAATTCTCCATTCTCATAATATGGAATCACATCGCCCACACGCGCATGATCCGGTGTATAAAATAACTGCATATAAACAATCCCTTTCTGTAATCTGCAAGTGGGCAGGAAAAACGTCTTCCTGCCCACTTTTAAATTTTAATAGCTATTCAGACCTACAATTCAATTTTACTTTATATTAATCTGAATAATTTTTACTTCATATACATTTCAGCAATTTCTTCCTGAATAGTAGATCCACCCTGCTCGTTCCACTGAGTTACAAAATCATCAAACGCTTCAATGCCAAGACTTCCAGATATAATTTTTACAAATGTTTCATCCTGTAATGCAAGAAGTGTAGACCAACGCTTCATCATTGTCTTTGTCGGTGCACCTGTATAAACACTCATCTTCATTCCAGCATCACGCAGCTCAGAATAACGTGTCCATGAACCAAACTTCGGTCCCCAACACATTGCATACTGGAATGCCGTCAAATCATCTGGATTTGCACTTCCAGTCTTGTCATATCCTTCATCTACGTAACGCTTAATACCAACATAGTAACGATATGCCTCTGGCATAAGCTCTTCTGGCTTTAATTCTCCTGCAAATACCTGTCCAATCGTTGTGTTATATCCAATTGCCTTATTCAAATATGGATCAAGAAGTGCATATGTATAATCACACTGATTAATACCAGTTTTTGAATTTACTCCCCATACTTCCAGACTGTCAAGTGTTGCATCTGGACTATTGATACGGTCATTGTTAAAGTTAATCAATTTAATCAATGCTTCTGGATGCTCACAGTTTGCATTTACTGCATAAACATAATCGAAATTTGTATAGGAATATGCTGTTGCATCTCCACCTTCTACTGAAGGTGCATTGATAACCATCCATCCACAATCATTATTATTTGCAATCGCATCGCGGCCAGCTCCCCATGATATACCATCTGTTCCATAGAACAGTCCACATGTTCCTGCTGCAACTGCCTCACTAATTGCATCAGTGTCTGATACACCAAATTCTTCGTTAATCAAACCTTCGGAATACATAGCTGCCAACTTCTCAAGAGCATTTCTAGTTTCCTGTGATGTTGGCTCATAGGATACTGTTCCGTCATCATTTGGCATCCACATATATTGAAGAATAGATCCTCCAAATGCATTGACAACACCTTCTATTGTTCCATATCCAGCATAATCAGACATCTCATTACAAACACCAAGTCCCCATGTATCATCAACACCATTGCCATCTGGATCATCATTCTTAAATGCGCGGGCAACCTCAACAACATCATCAAGTGTCTTAGGAACATCTAAGCCTAACTTATCCAACCAATCTTTGCGAATCCAAAGGAACTGACTTGGAATACGCTCTGCATTACCGCTAGGGATACCATATAAAACATCATTTCTCTTTGCTGCTTCCAAAATTTTTCCACCGTCTGAATTCAGATTTTTCTTTGTCAGCTCTGATCCATACTGCTCTAGCACATCGTCAAGCGGTGCCAGTTTTCCAGCTTCTGCTAACTGCGAATATTCAGCTACTGGCAAATATAAAAGATCTGGAAGATCATCTGATGCAATAGCAAGCGTTACCTTCTGGCTATACTCATCTCCACTTGCACAAATCTGAAAATCAAGTGTAATTCCAAGATTATCGCGATATGCATTATAATACACGTTATTATACTGATCTTCACCATCTGCATAATTTACAGTTGCCGGATTCTGGTTTTTCAGGACAGTCAGCGTAACTGGCTCATCCATAGCCCACTCTGTTAAATTTTCTGCATCTTTTGTCTCATCTGCCATTGCAAAATTTGCCGGAATTGCCGTTGCTGCAAGCATTGCTGCACACATGAGGGACAAATTCTTTTTCTTCATATTAAAAATCCTCCTTTATTTTATGTGTATCCACACATTTTTACATAATTAATACAAACTCATATCAACCCTTTACGCTTCCCACTGTAATACCAGTAACGAAATATTTCTGAAGGAATGGGTAAAATACCAAAACTGGAAGGGTACATAATACAATACCCGCAGACTTTATTGAACGACCCTCCAGATCTGCCAGAGCTGGGTTTGCTGCAATCTGCTCTGGACGAAGATCCGAAGTTTTGAAATTTAATACATGGTATTGAAGAAACGTCATAAGCGGATAATTGTCAGTATGATTGTTGTAAATCATACCATCAAACCACTCATTCCAATGTCCTACAATAATAAACAACGTTACCGTTGCCAGAGAAGGCAGTGACAATGGCAAATAAATTTTTAAAAGAATTGTCAGCCAGCCTGCTCCATCCACAACAGCTGCTTCCTCAATCTCATCTGGAATACCTCTAAAGAAGTTAAGCATCAGAAGTACATAAAACATCGTGACTGAATTAGGAAGAATCAATGCCCATATGGTATCCAGCATATGAAACTGCTTAATCACAAGATATGTAGGAATGATACCGCCATTGAAAATCATCGTGATCAAGAAAAAAGCTACATAGAACTTGCGGCTCTTAAAAAGTTTCTCACTCTTTGATAACGGATAAGCTACAGAAATCGTCATAATCAGATTTAAAACCACACCAAGCACAAGTCTCTTTACTGTTACTAACAATGCCGGAATCAATCCACTCTTTTGAAGCATATAAAGATAGGAACTGATCGTAAACTCCTTCGGAAGGAAGGTAACTGCTCCTGCATTTACCATATTTCTTGATGAAAATGATAGTGCAACAATATTCAACATTGGAAGAAGACATAAAAGTGCAAGCAATGTCAATAATATATAATTAAATACTGCAAAAATCCGCTGACCTTTCGTTGGTTTCATGTTTTTTCTCCCTTCTTTAGAATACTTGATATCCTGCAAACTTTTCAGCAGCCCAGTATCCTGCAACAATCAGCACACACGATACAACTGACTGGAACAATCCAACTGCTGTTGCCGGGCCAAACTGTGCTCCCAAAATGCCCATTCGGTAAACAAATGTATCAATTATATCTCCTGTTGAATATACAAGTGGTGAATACAGATTAAAGATCTGATCAAAACCTGCACGAAGTACATTACCAATAGAAAGAACCGTCATCAGCAATACGATTGGAAGAATACCAGGAATTGCTACATGAAGGATCTGACGGAATCGACCTGCACCGTCTAGTGCCGCTGCCTCATAAAGTGCTGGTGAAATACCAGTAATGGCTGCCAGATAAACGATTGTATTCCATCCAAATGTTTTCCATGTATCTGTCACGACCATTGTAAATGGAAACACCTTTTCATTTCCAAGAAAATACACTCGGTTCAATCCAATAGCTGCCAAAAAGTTATTCACAATTCCATCCATTCCCAATACGTCCAGAAAAATACCTGCTAACGCAACCCATGAAATAAAATGTGGTAAATACACGATAGTCTGTAATGTTCTCTTGTAAACAATGTTTCGAACTTCATTCAGCAAAAGCGCTACTGTAACTGGCACAATAATACCTGCTGCAATTTTCATAATTGCAATAAACAGTGTGTTGTAAATAACTCTTGGGAATGTTGAAAGAGAAAAGATATACTTAAAATTTTCCCATCCACACCATTCCTGTTCAAAAATGCTATACAGCGGCGAGTAATCCTGAAAAGCAATACTCAACCCTGCCATTGGAATGTACTTAAAAAGCACTACCATCACCACCGCTGGCAAAAGCATCAAATGAAATGGCAGTTCTTTTTTGAAACGTTTTCTTAATTTTCGTCCCGTTTTTGTGCTACTACTCATTTGTTTACGCCTCCTTTTTTTCTTTTATTATATCCTCCCTTGTATCTTGTGTAAATTTAACAATTATGGCTTTTATATAACTTTTGTGATGTATATTTTTATTTATATTCTTGTTTTCTTTCATTTTTATTTCAAAAAAATGATATGGCATTGCATCAAATGCCATATCATTTTATCTATTTTATCTTATTTCATATTTTAAAATATCTATCTTAACAACACCGTATGCAACAAATGAAATTTTCTCTGCCTTTAAATCTGTCTTAAAAGTGATACTCATCACCTGCTCACCATCGTTTACAAAAACTTCTGCGCTGAAACGATCGATTACAACTCGAAGCTTGAGTGATCCACTGTTGTCTTGCACCTTGCATGAACGCTTATGTACCATTGCTATTCTTGAACCAGAATAGCTTCTGTCAAGCTCAAGCTCAGACTCATGCGGATGGTAACGAAGTGACGTATAATGTTTGTCATCCTGCGCAAAGCGCATTTCAAACATATAATATCTATTTTCTTCACTTTGTGGTGCGATTGAAAGCTCAATATCTGCGATACGTCCACAAACACCCTTAAGCGTCTTTTCTCCAGATATTATTGCATTTGTATATGAAACCATATTGTGGCGGCAGGCATCTAGCTCTCTTACGGGACGCTGGATCAATCTTCCTTTTTTAACCGACAATTCTCGTGGAATGGTCATCTGCCCAAACCAAGGCTCCTTTTCCGAATGTTGATTGACCGATGCCAGATTTTGCATCCAGCCTATCAAAATCCTGCGTCCGTCTGGTGCAAGCATAGTCTGTGGTGCATAAAAATCAATGCCATAGTCGACTGACTGAGAAGAAATACTGTGAAACTGACCTGTCTGATTATCAAAGTGACCTATCTGGCAAACCACTCCGTTTCCATTGGGATATTCCAGTTCCTCTGCCTCCATCTCCATCGTGCTCACGATCAGCACATTTTGCCCATCAAGCGTGAAGAAATCCGGACACTCCCACATTCTCCCGAAGCGATTCATATTTTCTGCCATAACACTTTTAAACTTCCATGAAATGCAGTCTGAGCTTTCAAATAATAGAACGCCTCCGCCATTTGTCTCATTACGACTGACCGTAACACAGCGCCAACTTCCATCTTTCTCTTTCCAAAGCTTCGGATCACGAAAATTCGATCTGTCATATCCTTTGGGAAGCTGATCAGATGAAATTACAGGATTCTTTTCGTATTTTTTATAAACTTCACCATCGCCTGATGCTATGCACTGCTGCTGGATTTCCTTCATAGAACCATCTGACTGTTTCTCCCATGAAACTCCAGTATACAAAAGGATCTGCCTTCCATCATCAAGAGTCTGCGCACTGCCCGAAAAGCAGCCGTTTCCATTGTCATACGGCTGATCTGGTGCAAGTACTGCAGGCTGATATGTCCAATGCAGCAAATCACGGCTAATGACATGACCCCAATGCATAGGTCCCCAAAATGGCCTATATGGATTGTATTGATAAAACAAATGATACAACCCGTCATAAAATGAAAAACCATTAGGATCATTTAGCCAGCCCACACGCGGTGTTAGATGAAAAACAGGTCGATTTTCAATCGCAATCTCTGCTTCCTTTTTTATTTCATACACTCGTGCTTCGGATAATTTCTGACTGATCATACCTTCTCCTTTTTGTTATTATCTGCTTACAATCTCTTTCTCAATCTCTGCACGATCTGGCATAACACGAAGTGCACCTTTTCGCGTTGTGATTCTTGCTGCTGCTGCATTTGCAAATGTAAGCATTGATGTCAAATCAGCCTCTGTAAGATTATCTAGTCCATGTTCACAAATATAGTGCAGTACACAACCGCAGAAGGTATCACCTGCACCTGTTGTCTCAATAGTATTTTTCTGCAAAAATGGCTTTATCTCTACAATCTTATCTTCATAATATGCACGGCTTCCTTCCTTACCCATAGATACAAGAATCAGCGGAATATTGTAGCGCTCACGAATCCAGTTTACACCATCGGTATAATCTTCTTTTCCGGTAAGCCACTGGATCTCATTGTCAGAGATCTTTAAAATATGACAATGACCAAGACCATAAAGTACCTGCTCTTTTGCATCATCTAAAGACTTCCACAGCGGTGGGCGAAGATTCGGGTCAAAGGAAATAAGCGCATTTGCTTCTTCTGCAATAGAGATTGCTTTTTTTGTTGCAGCGCGTACACCATCATGTGTCATGGACAATGTTCCAAAATGGAAGATTTTAGAGTTTTTGATCAGCTCTGTAGGAATCTCATCTTCCTTTAACATCATATCAGCACCCGGATTGCGGTAGAAAGAAAAGTCGCGATCACCGTCTGGATATGTATGAACCATTGCAAGTGTTGTATGAATTTCAGGATCGCTTAAAAGTCCAGTTGAATCAATTCCTACCTCTGTGATAGCTTCTCTTAACTGCTTTCCAAAGAAGTCATCTCCTACCTTTCCAATAAATGCAGTTTTATGACCAAGCTTTGTAAGCATCGCAAGCACATTACATGGAGCTCCGCCTGGATTAGCCTCAAAAAGTGGATTTCCCTGTGCACTTGTTCCATTTTCTGTAAAATCAATCAAAAGCTCGCCAAGCGCTGTTACATCATACTGTTTCATTTTATTTTATACCTCCAATATCTAATTGATCGCTTTTTTCATCTGCTACACTTGCCTTCCACATCATTTCTTTTTGTAATGCCTTATACTTAGATGCTCCATGATTGCTCACATAAAAAGAATCTATCCTAATGATGTTGGTCAGTGATTTCAAAAGAGTCTCTCTCCTTTCGATTTCTTCTGGCGTATCGTTAATGCCTTTTGCGAGCGGCACTCGTATAATCACCGGAATATTCAAATCAGAAAGCCGCTTTAAATTCTTCGGCATATTTTTATAGCAAATGCCTTGATACACAGATGCCTTCTCTGGATTCAAAATTTTAACATCCACCAAAAACAAACCGACATACGGCAACAGTGGCTCTATTTTCTCCCACATAACCTCAAGTGTTGTGTCAAGACAGACAGAAATTTTCTTTTCTGCACATTTTGGAAGAATTTCTTTAAGAAATGCACTTTGCAAAAGCGGTTCTCCTCCTGAGAAAGTGACCCCTCCGCCATCAATATAGCAATCCACATCCTTTTCAATTTCTGTCATCACTTCCTGCACTGTCATAGTTCTTCCACACAGACGAAGAGCCTCTGACGGACAGTTTTCTGCACAGCTTCTCATTTGTTCACAATCCCTACAGATCTTAAGATCTGGCTCATAAAGAACGTGGATTTGTGTGTTTGGCCGTGTTTTCTTCTTAAATGTATATCGGATGCATTTTTTTACACATCGTCCGCAGCCAATACATTGCGCTTCATAAAACATAAGCTGCGGCTTTGCATATTGGGACTCTGGATTATGGCACCACAGACAGCTCATATGACATCCTTTTAAAAACACTGTTGTTCTAATTCCTGGTCCATCATGGATCGAAAAGCGCTGAATATCCATGACCATTGCTGTTTGTTCCACCCTTTGCCTCCATTCTTGTCAGCTGATTCGATTGATAATATGATCCTGAAGTTCTTTATCAAGCTCTGTAAATCTTGCCTGAAAGCCCCAGACTCGCACAATCAAATCCTGATGCTTTTCGGGATGAAGTTGGGCATCTAAAAGCTCAACCTTATCATACATAGTAAGGCTCAAGACCGGAATCTTCTTTTTTTCGGATGCACGCAAAAGTGTATCTATGATTTTTATGCGGTCTGCACCCATACTGTAGCCATTTTTGTCAAGCGTCAGATGAAGCACTGATGATGCAAAGCCCTCTTTCATAGGAAGCGTTGCCGCTGAGTTCAAAATAGCTGTCGGGCCCTTCTTTGCAGCCCCCGGTGTCGGACTACAGTGTTCTGCAATCGCATCGCGAAAACGTCGTCCATCAGGCGTAGCTCCTGTCACATTTGCAAAAATTTTAAAATCAATGTTGTACAGACCAGGATACAACAGTGTATTCTCTGGTCCACGAAAAGCATTGACACGCGCCAGAAAATGGTCTGCAATCTGCTTCGCCAATGCATCTACTTCCTTTTTATCGTTTCCGTACTTTGGCAGATGCAACAGCTGCTGTCTTAACACTTCATAGCCTTCAAAATCAACAGAAAGTGCCTTGATCAGTTCTTCCATTGTAACTAGCTTTTTCTCATATACAGCTGACTGTATTGCATATAAACAGTCGGCCGCTGTTCCTATGCTTCCTGAAAGCAGCTGATAATTAGTGATATCAAAGCCACCTCCGCGAAGCGGATCTTTTCCGGTACGCAGACATTTCTCAAAAGTACCTGCCGTAAATGGACTAGTAATGGATACTGTCTGGTCTTCCTGCATTTTCTGTTTAATCATCAAAAAGTAATGATCAAGCTGATGATCCATCTGCTCAAAGAAAGCACTTAAAAACTCAGAAAATGTAGTCAACTCCTGTGGTTTTTTTGATTCAATTCCAATCAAAAGATTTGTTTTCGGTACAAAATCCGCCCCATGTATGCTATTTTTTTTCATAGAAACTGGCTTAACACACGGATTTTCGTTTCCTCCAAACAAGGTAAGTTCCACTGTTTTGACCATCTCATACTGCCAGAAAACAATCGCACTCTTTCCTGCAATTACCGTCTCTGTACAACCGTCATTTGCATATTGGCAGGCATCCTCGTGACAAATACCAGCCTTTTCCATTGCAGGAAGTACAGCTTCATCAAAATAGATTGTTGGCTGTCCACTTCCAGATGACAACATATTTATGCAGTTATCGCGAAGCTTTTTCGGTGTTTTTTCGTGAAAACGTACGTTCAAATGCGGCTCAGATCCGCCCGTATTTTCATACGCTACCAGAATCAAATAAGTAATCTCATTCGTCTGATCATTTCCTTTGGCATCTTGTCCTGAAAGCATCAGATTTCGCAGAGTATCACCAGTATTGATCTCATTCATTCTGGTAAACATCTCTTCAAGCATTTTTTCTGCTTCTTGCTGATCCCAAATACCCATTTCACAATCATGCTTATAAAATGGATATAACAGCTGATCAAGTCTTCCAATACATCCTGCACCAAATGGACTGCGAAACAAATATGTAAACCAAAAAAGTTGGAGTGCCTCGCAAAATGTGTTTGGCTTGTTTATTGTCAAATTCTGACATATCTTTGCAATTTTTTCATAACGCTTCTTTTTAGTATCACTTGTTTCCTGCTTTACACATTCTAGTGCAAGTACCATGTGATCTGCAACAAACTGTCGAAAACGCTTCCAGACATGAAGCAAACTTTCCAAATACGCAATATCTAACTGCGTTTGATCCTGCAATTCGCTTTGCAAATTATTTTTAAGTGTTTCAAGTGTCTCTGCTGCAATTCTAATCACACCATCAATGCCATATTGAAGATAGCTGTCTGCCATCGGATAATGACAGTTATCAATCTCAAGCAAGAACGACAAGATTGACCAATCTGTAAGATTTTTTCTCTTGCTGTCATTCTTATCCCGGTTTCGGCGGCCGGCAAGCCATCCGCTTTCCGGCACCCAAACCTCATATGAATTTGCCAATTTATCAAAAACTTCACTGCTCTGTCTTATTTTTTTTAATACCATTTCCTGATTATGCATCTCATCCGAGTTTGTTTTCAATTTTTTTCTGCCTCCCTGCAGCTGTCGTGCTCTGGCATCTGATTATGTTTTTGTCGATATTGCGAATTACTCAATATCGTACTTTACAATATCCATGTATACTGTTCCATCTGCCACAAATGAAATTTCCTTTGCCGCAGTATCTGTCGTAAATGTTACACTCATCACTTGCTCACCATCGTTTGCAAAAACCTCTGCACTAAAACGGTCAATCACAACACGAAGCTTAAGCTTACCGCCGTTATCTTTTACCTTGCAGGAACGCTTGTGAACCATCGCAATTCTAGAATCAGAGTAGCTTCTGTCAAGCTCAAGCTCAGACTCGTGCGTACGATAGCGAAGTGCTGTGTAATGCTTGTCATCCTGTGCAAATCTCATTTCAAACATATAGTAACTGTCGTCCTTGCTTTTTGGTGCAATCGTAAGTTCAACATCAGCCACACGACCTTCAATGCCTTCAAGCTTTACTGCCTCTAAACCTGCTACACACACACCATTGTGTGAAACTGGATTTTTGCGGCATGCATCAAATTCCTTTGTCGGACGCTGAATCAGCTTGCCATCAACAATTGACAGCTCTCTTGGCAGTGCCATCTGACCAAACCATGGCTCAGTCTCTGCATGCTGGTTAACAAATGCCCAGTTTTGCATCCATCCAATCATGACTCTTCTGCCATCTGGTGTCTGTGTAGACTGCGGTGCATAAAAATCAACACCATAATCAACAGTCTGTGCATGCTCACATGTAAAGGTTCCTGTCTCATCGTCGTAGGTTCCGATCTGGCATACAACACCGTGACCATTTGGATATTCAAGTCCTTCTGCTTCCATCTCCATCGGACTTACAATCAAAACTGCCTTTCCATCCAGCTCAAACAGATCCGGACACTCCCACATCTTTCCAAACTTTCCGTTATTCTGTGCTAAAATGCTCTTAAAGTTCCATGAGAAGCCATCCTTGCTTTCAAACAAAACTGCACGTCCATCTCCCTTGTTATCACAGTTTACCATCACACAGCGATAGCTTCCGTCTGCTGCCTTCCATACCTTCGGATCTCTAAAATCAAATCTGTTTGAATCACTCGGCAGCTGTTTTGCTGTCATAACAGGATTATTTTCGCACTTTTCATAATTTACGCCATCACCAACTGCCACGCACTGCTGCTGTACATCGTGCATTGTTCCATCTGGCTGTTTTTCAGATAATACACCTGTATACACAAGAAGCTGACGTCCATCAGCAAGATCAATCGCACTTCCTGAGAAGCAGCCGCCGCCGTTTTCATACGGTTCATCTGGTGCAAGTGCTGCAGGAAGATAATTCCAGTGCAGAAGATCCTTACTCACTGCATGACCCCAATGCATCGGTCCCCAGAATGGACGATATGGGTAATACTGATAGAACATGTGATATGCTCCATTATAATAAGAAAAACCATTTGGATCATTCATCCAGCCAACTCGTGGTGTCAGGTGAAACACCGGTCTCATCTGTGGTGTGATCTTTTTCTCGTTCTCTGCTTCATAAGCTCTTGCCTTTTCTAATTTTTCGCTGATCATATTTCCTCCCTTTTGTTTGCTGTCTTTATTATTTATAAATTTGTTTGCGTACCTATCTTACACTGTAAGTATATACTCGAAATGCCATTTGTGTCAACCGCTTAACACTTTGGCAAAACAGCAAATTTTTATATTGTTTTTTGTGCTATTTTACCAGGTTTATATATCTTATCAAGACTTTTTTAGTCATAAGCACTTTTCATATTCCAAAGCTGTATAGAACTAACTCTTGCATTGGTACTACTTGAGCTTACACTGATTTTTCGTTCTCCGTCTGCCACGTAATTTCGAAGTGTCATTGCTTTTCTCTGATTTAAATAAACCTCAATCATCGAATGATCAAGAAAATACTCTATTGTAATCTCTCCCTCAACTTCAACCAGATCACATAAATCGCGAAATCTAGAAATTTCTTTTCCTTCTGCGTTTCGTGCAAAAAAGCGTTTTGTATTGCGGTTATACACTACTTGAACATACCTTGACTCATCAACTACACTTTCTGTGCATATTGCGATTTCATCCGCATCTGTAGTCAGCTTTACATACATACAATTGGAATTAATCTTTTCCAGATCGTGATTTAGTTCTTCTATACCACAGTTTGTTCTTTCAAGAAGCATTTTCTCTTCACATGACAATATCTCACGAATAGGCTGCATTTTTAGCCCATTATCCCACCAAAGCTGCAATGGCAGTCCACCATTATGTGCCCATCCTGCATGATACTCATCTGAAAATGGCCGTTTTCCCTGCGCGATTGTAAATACAACACTTCGTTTATCAGGCGTAACAAATCCACTAGGGCCAGTAAAAGTACCATATCCAAGATCAAGAAGCATTGCATGGTCATTCCATTTTGTGAATGTTTTCTTTGACGCATCCCAGTTTCCAAGAAAATAATATGTCTCTACAATATCATGTTCTATCTGGCAAGCACAAAACATCATAATATGACATACAATCTTTCCAGAATCATCTCGAAGCGGAAGCAACACAGGAAGCTCCCACACATGACCACATTTTTGATTAATTTCATAATCATAATCCACAAGCATTCCGCAAGATTCCCAATTTAAGCCATCTGCTGACACATACAATGCTGCATTTCCGCCTCCATTATGCTCATCTCCTGTACCAACCAGCATAAAATAATTATCCTGCTCTATCCAGACAAATGGATCCCTAAATTCTCCCAACCAGCCTATATCCTGTTCTTTTATTAATGAAGGATATTTTTTCCATTTCTTTAAAAGCGGATCTTCTTCTGTATCTTCCGGCTGTGCCAATGCAACTGCCTGATTCGGAAAACGATTGTTATTTCCAGCCGTGTAATAAATGCGCGGCACACCATCTTTGTCAACCAGTCCACTTCCTGACCAGCATCCAAGCTCATCATAAAAACCATTTTCTGACTGCAGTGCTAACGGCAGATCCTTCCAATGAACCATATCTTTGCTTGCCAGATGTCCCCACTGAATGGAATCCCAGATAGGTGCATGCAGATTAGCCTGATAAAAGATATGATAATAGCCATTATAGAAAAATGGTGCATGCGGCTCATTCATCCATTTTTCTGGTTCAATCAAATGATATTGCGGGCGGTTTGCATCATTCAAAAATCTTGTTCTGTTTGGCGTGTATAATACTTTCTCTAAAGAATTTTCTCTTTTTGAATCTTTTATGGCTTGTTCAACTGAAACTGCTTCTGATAAAAATTGTATATTTTTCATCCATCCCCAGAAAACACCCATCTGAGGTGTCAAACAATCCTTATCGGCATCTTTTCCGATGAAAATCTTATGTCTTGGCCATTTTATCTTCTGAAAACGGCCAAACTGTAAACGATTTGATAACACGCCGTTGACCACAAGATCACACCAGCCTTCGCGAAAACGGTAAATAACAAATATATGATTCCATTTTTCAAGATCAACGTTCTCACGAATGGAGTAAAATACCATTTGTCGTCCACCAAAGCCGAGAATCACCTCAACTTTTCCATCTGATGTCAGTCTGACTGCCATTCCTTCACTTGTTTTTCGATCCATACAGGAAAATATAGCATCACCTTCACTTGAAATGCCAAATGGAGCAATTTCAAATTCAAGCGTAAATGCATTTGCCTGCTGCAAATCTCCCTGTTCCTTATAAAACCATACTGAATATCCATCAAAAAAAGAAGCATTATCTCTCTCAGGAAGTAACCTGTTTTGATACGCTGGATCCGGATTCATCTTAAACTGTGATAACATTTTCATCCTCCTTTGATATTGACCCTTTGTTCTACTTCTTTGCTATATTCTTTTTCATCCACTCCCTGCCCCTGCTCTGTCTATGAGCTTTTTATCATTGTTCACGGATACAGCAAGGGCAGGCATTTTCATGCCTGCCCCATTTTCTCAGGTCTTTTTTACTGAGCCTCTACATAACGGTCATATGCAGCCTGCCATGCTGCAACAACGTCTTGCAGTCCCATGCTGTCCATTGCAGAAACATAATCGTCCCACTCATCTTCGATGCCGCCATCTGTAAGCCAGTGAGCAGTCTTTTCTTCTGTCAATGCCTTTAAATCACTTAAATAGTCATTAATTGTATTTGTTTCTTCTTCTGTAAACACAACAGAAGGATAATACTCTGTAGAATCTACATACTGGAACCAGAAATCACGTATGTCATCAATTCTTTGCTGAGCACGATCCTCAAGATAATAGTAAGTACCATAATCCTCTGTCAGCTGCTCTGTAGGTCCTAACAACTCATTCTTTGACTTCAGCTCACCTGCTGTCTCACCATCCTTTAAATCTCTCATCGTGTAACAGCCCTTCTCATCTGGCTCCTCGTTCCAATAAGAACCGATTGCACCATAAATTGCCTGCATACTGTTAATCGGATCATACATCTGATCTACCCACTTTAATAACAGTTCTGGATTCTTACATGCGCTTGTAATAGAGAAATTCTTATGGTTAGTTGTTCCACACTCATTTAAGTTTACATGATGAGTTCCGTCCGGGCCATCAAGAATCGGGAGATACTCATAACTTTCTGCTCTCTCATTTCCAACAACTTCCGGAATTTCCCACCAGGTAAATACACCCAGTCTTGCATCCTCGCCATTGCCCTTTGCAATATACTGGCTGGAATCCTGAGAGAATACTTCAATATCAATCAGACCTTCCTCAAACCACTTATGGAAGTAAGCAATTGCATTCTTATAGTTTTCGCTAGTTGCCTGATAATATACCTTTCCATTATCAATAGCTCTGTGATCCTCGTTATAATCGGTAAAACCAAATCCTGCAAACAGTGTTGTCATTCCAGCACACCAATTGTTTGCCATAAAGGACATCGGAATCTCATCAGTTGCATCACCATTTCCATTGCAGTCATTTTCCTTAAATGCAACAAGTACATCGTGGAGTTCATCGAGTGTTGTCGGCATTTCCATTCCAACCTTCTCCAGCCAATCCTTATTGATAGAAGTAAACTGCGGGATAGCACCAATTCCAATATAAGTTCCATCATCATCAATGTAACCCATCTCAGAAATACCTGGAAGTCCATAGATATGACCGTCTGGCATAGTTGCTGTAGCAAGAAGCTCTGGTCTCTTCTCTGCCAATGCAGTCAGATTTGGCATTGTCTCCTCATTGATATAATCCTCAAGCGGAATCAGAACACCATAGCTACCATAATTAATCAGCTCATAGTCTGTTAATTCTGCTGCCATAAATGCATCTGGCATATCAACACCTGCATTTAAAATCAGGTTCTTCTTCTCAGTCAGCGTATCTCCTGATACACAGTTCCAATCAATAGTTACGCCCATTGCTTCATTCATCTGCTGTACAAGCGGCTTCTCACTATTGTCTGGTGATAATGCGCTGACACCTGCAAAGATGTTGAATGTTGTCTGTTCAGATTCACCTGCAAATGCCATCTGAGGAACCAGCATTGCTGCTGCCATGGTAAGTGCCATCATTTTGTTTGCCTTTTTCATTACAAAGTCCTCCTTAAAAAATATATATTGTTTATTTTATTGTAACCTTTTTATTATAACCTTTTATTATATTGGCATTTGGACAAATCAGCCCTTTACAGCTCCTGCCATAAAGCCTTTTTCAAAATATTTCTGTACAAACGGATACGCAATCAGCATCGGAACAGAGCCTACTACAATTGATGCAAACTTAATTAACTCTGTCAGCTTATTTGCTTCCGCATAACCACCATCCATATTTCCCATCATGCTTGCCATCGCCTGACTTTGAATCAAAATCTGACGAAGAACAAGCTGCAGTGGATATCTGCTTTTTTCCTGCATGTAAATAAGTGCTGTAAACCAGTCATTCCAATAAGCAACCATTGTAAAGATAACCATTACTGCGATAATAGGCTTTGCAAGCGGAAGTGCAATCTTTACAAAAGTACGGATATTTCCACTTCCATCAATAGATGCAGCCTCATATAACTCCTGCGGAATGCTTGTCTCAAAGAATGTTCTTGTTACAATAACATTGTAGACAGATACACCGCCAGGAAGAATAAGTGCCCAAACACTATTAAGCATATGCATCTTTGATACAACCAGGTAAGTCGGAATCAATCCACCGCCAACATACATTGTAATAACATAGAAGATCATGATTGCGCGTCGAAATGGAAGCGTCTTTTTTGACATACAATAGCCTGTTGTCAATACAAGTGCAACAGATACAACTGTTCCAAGAACAGTATAATAAATGCTATTCAGATAGCCGCCTGCAATTGAGTTTTCTTTAAATACTCTCTTGTAACCCTCAAATGTGATCTTCGAAGGCAATAAGAATGTTTTTCCCGCATAAACCTCATATGGATCAGAGATTGACGCAATTAATACATAATACAGCGGATACGCTACTAAAATAACAAGAATCAATAAAAACGCACCATTGATAATGTCAAATGTCTTCTCGGAAGATTTCTTTTTTATTTTCATATTGCTTGCCATATCTTATTCCCCCTTTTAAATAAAGCTCACATCTGACAGGCGTTTACATACTGTATTCACCACAACCAGCAACACTATATTAACAACAGTATTAAACAATCCAACTGCTGTTGAAAAACTGTACATTGCCTTCAAAAGACCCTGCTCATATACATAAGTTGCGATAATTTCTGATGTTGCCTTGTTTAAGCTTGTCTGAAGCAGATATGCCTTTTCAAATCCGACATTCATCAAGTTTCCAAACGACATAATCAGCTGAATTACAATAACAGGTATAAGTTCAGGAATGTCAATATAGAAGATTCTCTGAAGCGGTGTCGCACCATCCACTCTTGCAGCTTCATGCAGTGACGCATCTACGCTTGATAATGTTGCAATGTAAATGATTGTTCCCCAACCTGCGTCCTGCCATACACTAGATGAAATGTAGATGGTACGAAATGCAGTTGCAGAGTCAATTAAGTTAGTTGCTTTTCCGCCGAATGCCTGAATGATTGTACTGATCAGTCCTCCATATGGAGAAAGGAAAATACGAAGCATACCACACAGGATCATTGTTGAAATAAAATGAGGTGCATAGAGTATCGTCTGCGAAACACGCTGGAACTTTTTCCACTTCACCTGATTGATTAAAAGTGCCAGTATGATCGGAATTGGAAATGTCCACAAAATACTGTAAAGACTCAGCAATACCGTATTTTTGATCATTCGTATGCTGTTATAATTGTTAAAGAAACGCTCAAACCATTTCAATCCTACCCACGGACTTCCAAAAAAGCCTCCAACTGGATTGTAATCACGGAAAGCAATCTGTACACCATACATTGGAACATATTTAAAAATAATTGTCAAAATGATGCCTGGAAGCAGCAGCACATAAAACTCCCAATGCTTTGCGATTTGCTTCCACAGATTTTTCTTCGGAACAGGCACTGCTCCTTGTTTTGCCTTCTTCATGCTCTTCCCTTCTTTCTTTTACTTTGAGTGTTACTTGAAACGTTTCATGTTTGTATTTTCATTATAGTTATGTTTTTTCATATTGTCAACTATTTTCCTTATATTTTTCTCATTTATATGCAGTATATTCAATTTTATTATCTTGCTTTTGTGCATATGCAACAATATAACGTTTCATATTTTTGTGGTATACTATTTATAAATAAATTATGATATACTATTCATTAATATAACGTTTCAGGAGGATCTTTATGGCAAAAACAAACGCGCCCACTATGAAAGACGTCGCAAAGGAGGCTGGAGTTTCACTTGGCACCGTTTCTAAAGTTATTAACGGAATTACTGTGCGCGAGGAATATAAAAAGAAAGTGGAAGCTGCCATTGCCAGCCTCCACTATGAAATAAATACCTATGCACGAGGATTAAAAACAAAAAAAACAGGACTAGTTGCCGTGATTATTCCCAACATGCTAAATCCTTTTTTTGCAGCCCTTACCGATTATATTGAGGATGCCTTATACAAAAAAGGATTAAAAACAATGCTTTGCTGCTCAGATGGTATTCCTGAAAAGGAGATTGCTTATTTAAATCTGGCAACGCAAAACAAAGTTAACGGAATTGTTGCACTGACCTACTCAGATATTGGAAATTTTATCAATCCTGATATTCCGATTGTTGTCTTCGACCGCTTCTTTGAAAACCGCAACATTCCTCGAGTTGCATCAGATAATTATAATGGCAGCATGATGGCTATTGAAAAGCTGCTTGAGCTTGGCTGTCGCCATCCAGTATACATTCGTTTTCATTCTATCTTCCCTGGAGAATCTGACAAGCGAAAAGATGGCTATTTGGCTGCCTGCAAAAAATATCATATAACTCCCGACTTTCTTGACATGGAAGATTGTGATAATTTCATTGATATGATGAAGCAATTTATTGATAAGCATAAAAAATCAGATGGCTCTCTTTCCTTTGACGGAGTTTTCTGTCATACAGATTATCACGGTTATATATTCAAGAAGCTTTTGCAAAAGGAAGGATACCGTGTCCCAGAAGATGTACAGCTTATTGGTTTTGACGGTATCCGCAAATTTGGTGGGTCAAAAGAAGATCTTTTTGTCTCCTCAATGTGCCAACCACTGCCGCAGCTTGCCGCAAAATGTGTAGAAATTATCACAACAGAGGATCGTTCTATGATCCCTAGCCTGACACTTCTTCCAGTGACTTTCGAGGATGGCGGCACAACACGATCACTCAAAAAAGGTTAAGGTAACGCCTATGCTGAAATGGTTCATGCTAACTGTCTATATAACCCTCTGCTGCTACGTTATGTGGTCATTTTGCAGATGGACAAAAAAGATATATCTTCCAAAGCGCCGCGCCTTTAACATTATTGTGTGCGGACTAATATTAATCTTTGCTGCCAGCATTTTTTTAGGGAAATTTCTTCCTGAAAATGATTATCAGCTCTTGATTTTGCGATTCAGCAATTATTGGATTGGCTTCTTAATTTATCTGATTTTCTTTATTCTCACAGCTGATCTTTTTTTGCTGCTTCTAAAGCTTGCTTCACGTTATATAAAATCAAGCAAGCATCTTTTGTCTTCTGTATTTCTTCGCACTATACTTGGCTTTCTTGTCATTTTACTTAGTATCAGCTTTACCGTATATGGATGCTTTCACGCAAAGATGCTGACTACCGCCCACTATAAAGCCACTATTCAAAAAAGTGCCGGCAATCTGACAGATTTACGAATGATTTTACTTGGAGATTTTCATCTTGGCTACAGTGTTGGCTGCTCCCAGATTGAGGACATGGTTGCTGCAATTAATTCCGAGAATGCTGATATTGTTGTTATTGCAGGAGATATTTTTGATAATAACTTCGATGCTCTTGATAATCCAGAGCGCCTCGAAATGCTCCTGTCACAGATAAACAGCACTTACGGAACATATGCCGTATTTGGAAACCATGATGTGACAGAGACATTGATTGCCGGTTTTCCAATTTCTTCAAAAAATGCACCGCGCGATCCGCGCATGTATGAATTTCTTAAAAAAAGTAATATTAGCGTGCTTGAGGATGAGACAGCAATAATAGACAACAGCTTTTATCTTACTGGACGTCTTGATGAAAAACGCACCGGAAATGGAACAAAAAAACGTGCTTCTCTTGATGAACTCACAAAGAATCTTGATCCATCTATGCCGCTTTTTGTGATAAGCCATGAACCTGATCATCTGTCTGATTACAATGCGCACGGTGTTGATATAGTTCTTTCTGGTCACACACATGCCGGCCAGTTTTTCCCACTGACGATTGTTCAACCGTTTGTGTGGGAAAATTACTGGGGCATGAAAATGATTGACAGCATGTACAGCTTTGTCACTTCCGGCATTGGTGTCTACGGACCCGACATGCGTGTTGGAACAAATAGCGAAGTTATGGTAATTGATGTTCATTTTGAATAAAAAATCATTTGCTATTTCCTCCTATGTATACTATGATGGATATTAAGTATACACAGGAGGATTCTTTTATGTCGGCAGAATTTCTTGATTTTATTCTTGAAGTGGTCATTTCATATCTTGTTCCCATCCTAGAACTGATCGGCGTCTTTATTGTCGCCTATGGAACGATAAAATCATTTATCAAATTTATACGTTCCGGTCTAAATTCCGATGATACAAGAGTAAAGATTGATCTGGCTGAAACACTGGCGCTGTCTCTGGAATTTAAAATGGCAGGCGAGATTTTAAAAACAGTTGTCTCCCATACAATTGAGGAACTGAGTATTCTTGGAGCCGTAATTGTACTGCGTGCGCTTTTAACATTCCTGATCCATTGGGAACTGAAAATGGAACGCCAGACAGAGCATGCCGAGCGCGAACATGCTAAAATTCATGAAAAAGCAAAGTAAAATCAGAAAAAGCTCCCCTAGCTTCGTTTGAAGCTAGGAGGGCTTTTTCTAATTTACTCGCTTGTCATTTCTACATCAATCTGTCCATAATATGGGCTGTCCTCATCCTGCAGCACAACTATTGTCTTTATATGATCAAGCTGCATCAGCTTAAGTTTATTTTGTTCTTCATCTGTGTAATTATCTGGCAGCTCCTTTGGAACTGTCAGTGTAAACTGATATTGTGTACTTCCGTCTGTAAGAACAGTGGATGTTATCGTAAGCACAGCTTTTACCTCAAATAAAAACGATTTTATGCTTGGTGCTGCTGCACGCAAAATGACATTCTTTCGCTCAATCTTTGCCTCTTGCACTGGTGCTGGTGATTCCTCCTCCATCGTCTGCTGTATCTCTGGCAGTGATGTTTCTGATGATGGCAAAAGTGTTGTCGCTTCTTGTGTTTGCAGTGGTGTTGTACTTTCCTGCTCTTGTGTCTGCGTTGTTTCTTCTGAGGATATGCTTTCTTTAGAAGTCGCCTCTATAGTTGTGGAAGGCTCACTAGACGCACTTTCTGTTGTTGCCTTCTCACTTGAAGTTTCTTCGATTGAAGAAACCTCGACAGAGCTTTCTTCGGTAGAGCTTTCTTCGATAGATTTTTCTTCTGTCGATTTTTCCTCAGTAGTTTCTTCCTCTTTTGCTTCACAAACTGTCAGTTTTTCCAGCAAACTGCTTCCATATGATGCTTCCCATGCAGCAGGATCCTTTATCCAATCCTCTGCCCTCCAATAAAAGGTAATCTCTTTTGTCTCACCATCTTGACAATTAAAGAAAAGTGTCGCATCAAAACCTGCTGCCTTTTCCCAGTCGCTGTTTAAGCTCCAGGAAATTTCATTTGTCTTTGCCAATATCTCTGACACAGGCTGATTACTTTGGTCTAAAAGCGTATACGATTTCTCTATCTCACCTGCCAAACCAGTAAACTTTGGTGCTGTTAAATGACCAAGACTTGTGTTTTTTGAAAGTACAAATGTCTTATTATCACCGTCATGTGCGCTTGCACTAATCTTTGACCAATCACTTATGCCAATCTCATCCATCGATGCAAAGCAAATGGAAAGATCGTATAAAAGATATGGCTCGTTTCCATTGACTTGCTCAGTATAAGGAACTGCATAACCGTCTTCTGGTAAATAGACACTGTATTTCTTTTGAACACCATCTGCATCATATTTCCAATAAACAGGAAGCAAACGATATGTGCATGTTTGTTTTCCTTCCCTTGTAACACGCTGCTGCATAGTTTGAACAAGATATTCACTCATTCCAGTTCCTTGTGCAAAACAATATGCAAAGCCTGTATTGTCGCATTGCTCTACACTAGCATCAGAAAAAGTATCCTCCATCTTTTCTTTTTCTCGCTGTGTCTTTTTAAATTCATCTGTACCTTTATCACGATAAAGACTTGTCACATCTGAATCTAACCATTGCTTTTGTTCTCCCTCTGCAGTTGTTGTCCCTGCAAGTGCCTGTACACTCATTACAGCACAGTCTGGTTCTGTTATGTAAGCATCTCCAAGCGGTGCTGCCCCATCTGTCACAAACACTTCAAACCTGGCAGAAATAAGATCTCCATTTTCATCTGTCGTATTTGTCTGCTTTATCCATGCATATACAAGCACCTTTTCCTGATTACTTTCACACGAAACATAATATGGAAGAAGATATGTATAGATACCATTTGAACGGTCCGTATACATCTCATATACACCAATAAAACCACCCTGTGTATCATTTTGCTCCATCGTGTAGCCGCCTGACTTTGTTGAAAGCATACTGCGAACATAAAAACCTGCCTGACTGTCATCCTTTACAATTTCAATGGAAAAGGCATCGCGATAAAAAAGTGTATCTCTTGTCATTTGCCTTGATTTAAGCAGTGACAGCACATTGATCTTATAGCCTGCACATCCTTCTTCATTCGCATTCACATCAAAATAAATGCTTCCCTGCCATGCAGATGCCTTTCTTCCAGAATCCTTCCAGTTTCCATTTTCATCCAGATCAAAAATCGGGTACAAAAATTCCTGCTTTTTGTCTGAAATAAAAAGCTCTGGTGCTGCAAGATGTTCTGGCTCTGGCGGTGTCTCTGACTCAGATTCGCTTTCCGACTCTGATTCACTTTCTGTCTCAGTCTCTGATGGCTTTTCTGATTCACTTTCTGTTTCAGTCTCTGGCTCTGATTCGTCTTCTTTAATACGCACAGAAAGTGTACTTGTTGATGGTCTGCTTATTGTAAATCCATTTTTGTCTGTAATGCCTTCTCTTTTTACCTGCACAGTCAGGCTTACACAGTCTTCTGGCGCACTGACATGACACGAATATGAAGTTTCTTCATCTGAAGCTATTTCTTCTTTTGATAATAAAAGCGTCTCCTCGTTTGTCTTCGATAAAGCTGTAACGTTAACTTCATATGATATACCCTCATACTTTGGTTTCTCACTTTCAGCATCCCACATGACAAGCGCGCCATTTAAAGCATCAATCTCATCATCATCTGTTGTCTTTTTATTTACGCTAATCAATACAGGAAGTGTAATTTCGCTTTCTTCTTGAGTAAGTTCATAGCGCCAAACACCGTACAGACTCTGATCAGATGATGAGTGCTGCATTAATGCGCTGTTTTTCAAAAGAGGTGAATAATAAAGTCTGTAGCCATCATCTTCTGCTAAAATCGCATAGCCATCCATAACTTTTCCTGACTGAATCAGACTTTCACCTGATGAAAACGAAAAATCTCCTGGCGCAGCAGAAACTCCATCATTTGTCACTTGCGCTGCAAGAAGATCTGCTGCACTCCAACTTTCGCTTCCATTTGCCTGACACACAATATGACCCAGCTCAACCTGACCTGACATTAAGGTAACAGGATATGCAACAACTGTCATTTCAGTACAGTCAGCTGTATCAAAATGCATCTGCTCCATCTTGTCTGTGCTGCATTTCTTTATTGATGCCTGATACTGAACCGGTACCTGAAGTTCTTCATCAACAGCCTCTAACGCTGTTTGAATCTCCATTTCCTTCTTTTGTGCATGACCTGCCAAAATCTGATACAAAGATGCATCCTTGTTTTTAAAACCAGAATACATTCTGTCTGGCTTTAATGAAGCATCAAATACCGCTTCGTTTTCACATACAGTATTTGCACTCAGCACATCAAATGTTTTTTCTGAATAGGTAGAGCTCTTATAACCTTGACACGACACACGACAATTAATAGTAATCGCCTCTTCACTTGTAACTGCAATATGTCCTGTCTTTTCCCATCCAAACTTTACAGATGATGATTGACTTTTTTCTTCATCCGAATCGGCTGATGAATACACAGCTGTCACTGTTAACTCTCTGTCGCCAGCAGTAATTGACGTAAAATCATCCTTGTTGTCAATTACAATCTCATACAAAGCTGTCTTATCTTTATCATCTGACACACTAGTGTTTTCGCTGCAAAGCCTCAGATGATATGACAAAGCTGGCAGCTGTATTCTTTCGTCTGCCGCCTGCGCAGTACTCCACTCAGATGTTCCCTCTTTATTGACGGCTCTTACATGAAATACAACAGCGTCAACCTTTTGTCCTTCTAATTCATCTGGCAGTTCTAAGAAATTATTTGTTATCTCTCCATTCTTACTTCCAATCTTAATCCTCTTTAAAAGACCGTTTTCTAGAACAGGCTGATTATTACTGTCTCTTTCATATGTTTCATACTCAACTTCATACTCATAGTATTCGGCAAAAAGACCTGGCCAAAAACGAATCATCCATGATCCGTTCTCCTTTGTAAATGTGATTCCGCCTGGAATACCAGGCTTTGGCTCTGACTTATCGAATACTGTAAGATCTGTCAACTCACTGCTCAGCTTTTCCCATACACGTATACGTATATTTTCGCTGTCCTCATCTGTCTTTGCTTCTTCTGTATTTAAAAGCAGAGGTGAGACAGACAAGCTTCCTGCAAAAGCTGTCCACTTTGTGTAAATTTCTGCCTGATCTTCTTCTGTAAGTTCATCTTCTTTATAAACATACAGCTCAGTTCCGATACCTGGTGTTTTTTGCTCCTTTTCTGACTTATTATCATCTGTATTTTCTTTTTGATTTTCTTTTTGGTCTTCCTGGTCTTCGTTATTGTTTGAATCATCTGATTCGCAGGCAACCTTTACGCCTTCAGTGTTCCAGCTTCCTGCTACCTCGATGCTTCCTAGTGCCACGTCACATCCATCTGTCGCACCTGTCACTATGATTTTGAGCGCACTTGCCTCTACTGCGTCAGGTGCTTTCACAGAAACTGTACCACCATCATAAACATCCTTGCCTGCTACCTGCAAACCTGCGGCAAGTTCCTTCCAGACACCGTCCTCTGCATCTGCGTACAACACATCAAACTTATATGTCCCTTCATTAAGCCATGTAAGCGTCACATCGGACAGCTTGCATGTGCCATTCAAAAAAGCCGTATAGATAGGGCAGCGCTGCTCTTTTATATCAAATGAGGATGATGGAAAAACAGGAACATCTACCGACTGATGTTTAATCAGATTTTGAAGCTGTTCTTCTGATGCTTCCACAAATGGATACTCTCTGTAAGAGCCATTTGCATCTGTCTCGCCTATTGTAAGTGAAATATCACATATATCAGCTAGCAACGCATCTTCAAGTTTTTCTCCTCCTGATATGAAATACAGGCAGTTTTCACTTTCATTTGCATCTGCTGCAATTGGATAAACGTTTTCACTCACGCCGACACAATCAGTCAAATTTGCTGTTAAATTACTCGTAATGCCATATGACTCGTTGTCAGAGGAAATTATCGGTGCATAATTCTGACAGCGCATCAGCACCAGATTTTCGCATTCTGCTGTTGTGATTCCTGCTGCCACAGCTGCCTCTATTACTCCTGTGTTAACACAATCTTCCAATAAAACTTTTTCTTTTGTCTGTGCCACAATTCCTGCGGCTGTCCCGTCTGCTGTAACCTTTGCATGATTGACAAGCTTTGAAAGTGTCTCATCTTCCTCCTTCATTGGAAGTGATGCTGCAAAAATACCAGCTGCAAAATCTTTTGCTTCAATGCTTCCTGCAACTGCCAGATTTTCCAGCGTTCCGCCATTGTAAGCACAAACTGCTGCCGTATTCTGATCACCAGTAACTGACACATGATCAAGGCAAAGATCATGAATCGTACCTAAATTTTCCAGTACAAATGCTGTACCATCGCCCTGCGGATACCAGCGGCTTGAACTTCCTGTTCCCATATTTGCTTTATCTGACAATGTAAGGTAGTCAATCGTGTAAACTTCATCGCCGTCCTTAGAGCCAAGACTGCTTCCCTCTCTAAGCTGTGTAATCATAGGAAATGCTGTGTCTGCCTCTTTTACCGGAAGTCCATTTTGATAGACCATTCCCTTCGCCAAAATTGAACCTGACTCTTGCAATGTCTCATCACTCTCGTCATCTTCTTTTTCATAGCCCCAGGCAAAGTCTCTTGAAACGATATATGTATTTTCGCTTTTTTCATCTTCCTCTGCTGCATAGACAGCTGCATCCGTAATCATTTCTGCAAAACGGATGTTATAAAGATGTCTTGTGTTTTGAATTTCATACGATGTACCAATGGTCTCATCAGTATCTTCGCCATCCTCACGTGCAAAATACATAAGCTCAGAATTGCTTTGTCTGCGCCCTGTAATTTGATAGCCTGATCCGCCGCCCTGCACAATACAGCTGATTTCATCAACACCATATCGTTCCAGTCCAAAACGATGCAGACTAAGCGTATTCATAAGCTCGCCTAGCTCGCCTGTTCTTCTGTATGCCTCATAGGCAGCCTGTGTTGCACTTAAATCAACTGCATCAAGCACTAGTGTGACATTCAGCTCTTCGTCAATATATGCAAGAAATGGATATGTGCCAAGTTTTTCTTCTTTTTTGCCTGCAAAGCTCGTCACTTCTGCAGCAACCACCTTTAACTCATCCTCTGCCGACTCAGATGGTATACTGTAGTAATAACCTTCTTCTGTTTTCTGTCCGCTTAAAGATGCGTTATTAAAAGAAATCTCAAGAAGCTCCTCATTCGTCTTTGCATCACATATCATTACCTGATAATTCATCAGGGAAACTGCCGTCTCTCCCTCTGAAAGCTTCCATGTCAGATTTAAAGTCTCTTCATTATGTAAAGATGCATTTAAAACCTTAACTTTAGTCGCTGTATCAGTTGCCTTTGACAAGGAATCTGCTCCATAATAGCCAAAGCAAAGACCTGTAGAATTGTCACTTCCGCTTCCCTTTCTGTTTTCTTTGGAACGGTTTACAATATTTGCCATCGTGCTTGTACAGCCCGTGTAGGAAAGTGCTTCCACGCGATCACTATACAAAACAGAGTAGACAAGTCCGTCTCGTGCATCAAACTCCACACTCACACAGCCATTTGCCAGCAATGTTTTGTCATAAAGGTAAGCATCAAAAATATCATACAAAAGCGTATGTGAAGCATCAGCACTGCCATTTTTGTAGGCTTTATAATCAGCTGGCGTTCCTGTCACATAGTACAAGTTCGAAGTGGTCTGTCCATCATCATTTTTCCAGATCGTTGATACATTTACCACTTGTCCGTTTTCATCAGTAATTGGAACCAAAAGCTTGTTTTGTCTTACAATTGCCTGTGCAGAGGTTTGTGCTTCCTTATCAAACGCCTCAAGATGCTTATCAGTGCTATACTGTGTCATGCCTGACTGCGCCGCTAAAAACAGCGTACGGGCATAGTGTTCCTGACGCTGCCATACCGACCACTTCTGGTAATAAAAAATGCCTGCTGCCGATGCGCCAAGCAATATGCCAACAAGCACCATCGTCACCATAAGCTCTACCAGTGTAAAGCCTCCCTTGCTTTCTTTGATTCGCTGTAAGATATTTCTGATCAATGTCAAACCTCCCAAGCTATCTTATAATGTCAAGCGGATATTCGCAATCCGCTTCGCTACTTGCTCATAACCAAATAACTGCTTAAAATATACACTGCTCCAGCTCTCTTTTATCCTGTGCGTATTTGAGCGCTGTTTTTTTCTCAATCAGCCCACGTGAAACAAGCTTTGCCAGATCATAGTCAAGCGTATGCATACCTGCTGCTGCGCCTGACTGCATTACGCTTCCAAGCTGATGCGTTTTTCCTTCACGTATCTGACTTAGCACTGCATCTGTTCCTGTTAGAACTTCTGTTGCCGCTATTCGGCCGCCGTCTATAAGAGGAACCAGACACTGCGTCACAACACCCTTTAATACGCCTGCCAGCTGAATACGAATCTGGTTTTGTGCCTGTACCGGACACACATCTATAATACGGTCTACCGTCTTAGCTGCCCCTGTCGTATGAAGTGTTGACAGCACAAGATGGCCAGTCTCTGCTGCCGTGACAGCTGCTGAAATTGTCTCATAATCACGCATCTCTCCGACAAGAATGACATCTGGATCTTCTCTAAGTGCAGAGCGAAGTGCTCCCGCAAAAGAACAAACATCCTTTCCCACTTCTCTTTGGTGAATCACAGCCTGATCCTGTTCGTACACATATTCAATCGGATCTTCAATCGTTAAAATGTGATCTGCACGCGTATGATTGATGTAATCAACCATTGCCGCAAGCGTTGTAGACTTTCCTGAACCAGTAGGTCCTGTCACTAAAATCAATCCTCTTGGCTCATTTGCAAGATTTTTAAGCACTGGCGGCAGATGAAGCTGAGAGAGTGTAGGCACTTTTGCGTTAAGCAGACGAATTGCTGCCGCGAGGCGTCCCTGCTGACAAAATACATTGACTCTCTGACGGTTTCCATCTGATGTTTCAAGTGCAAAATCTGCATCCTCTCCACGCCAGATGCTTTCCTGGCTTTCTTTTGTAAGAAGAGACAAAATAAGCTTTCGCGTCATCTCATCTGACAGCTCTAAGTCACTCTTTATGAGCTTTCCATCAATGCGAAGATACACTGCCTGTCCTTCGCTTATATGAATATCAGAGGCACGCTGGCTTCTTGCCTCACGTATCATTTTTTCTATCATATACAGCTCCTTTAAATATAGTATGCCACCTTCTTAAGCTCCTCGACAGTAGTTGTACCATCCGCTACAAGCTTAAGAGCCTCATCAGTTAGCGACTCCATGCCAAGATAATGCGTCGCATAGCTTCTAAGCTCCTCCATAGGAGTTCTCTGTGTAATCATTCTTCGCATCTGATTGTCCACGCAGAGAATCTCATGGATTGCACGTCTTCCGACATATCCAGTATGGCTGCAGCTGTTACATCCCTGTGCGCGGCGCACGCGCGTAATCTTTGGCCCTATAAAAGCTTTTTCCTGCTCTGTCGGCTCATCCCAGTAACCACACTCAGGACAGACAACACGTACAAGACGCTGTGCCACTAGACCGACTAGTGAGTTTGCAACCATATATGGCTCAACTCCCATATCAATCAGACGAATAATGGACGACACTGCATCATTTGTATGAAGTGTTGAAAATACAAGATGACCCGTAATTGCAGCACGTACTGAAATGGCTGCCGTCTCCTCGTCTCTTGTCTCTCCGACCATAATAATATCCGGGTCTTGACGAAGAAGAGAACGCAGTCCGCGCTCAAATGTCAGCCCCGCAACAGTATTTACCTGGCACTGATTGACACGCGGAATATTCCACTCTACCGGATCCTCAATTGTTGCGATATTCACCTTGCGGTTACTAAGCTTTTGAAGTGCCATATAAAGTGTTGTTGTTTTTCCGGAACCTGTCGGACCTGTAATGTAAATCATGCCATTTGGTGCCTCAAGCATTTTGCTAAACTGTTCAAAATGTGCCTGATTCATGCCAAACGTCTCGGCATCTGCCACCATATTTCCAGAAGCTAAAAGACGAAGCACGGCCTTTTCTCCAAATACAGTCGGAATCACTGATGTACGAATATTGACATCGCGGTTTGCGATTCTTGTCCGAAAATGACCGTCCTGCGGAAGTCTTTTCTCTGCAATATCCATCTGTCCTAAAATCTTTACGCGGGCAATCAGATTTTGATGAAGACTCTTTTGCAACACGACATAATCAAGAAGCTGACCATCTACACGTATTCTGACAGATGTTTTCTCCTCAAACGGCTCAATATGAATATCAGACGCATTCATGCTAAATGCGCGTGCAAGCAAGTTGTCAAGAAGCTTAATAACCGGTGCATCAGAATCTCCCTCATCAGCATCAACCTCAAGTGCCTGCTCACGTTCTCTTGCCATCTCATTTGCTGAGCTGGCGGCCTTTTTTGCCTCGATTTCTGAATAATAGTATTCAATTGCCTGATTTAAAGGCAAAAGCTCTGTCAGCCAAATTTCAAGGTTCATGCCGGTAGTCTGGCGAATATCCTCAATTCCATAATAATCAAGAGGATCATTCAATACAATTGTAAGATTATTATCCTGGTACTGCACAGCAAGCATATGATATTTCTTTGCAAGCTGGACTGGTATCATTGCTACCGCCTCTGTCTGTACCATAATTCTATCAATCTTTACATAGCGCTGTCCAAGACGCGCTGAAAGTGCTTCTAACTGCTGGTGCTCTGTGATAAAGCCAAGCTTAATCAATGCCTCACCAAGACGAATGCCTTTATTATTTTTCTGATACTCTAGTGCCTCATCAAGCTCGTTCTGATTGATGTAGCCGGCCTGAAGTAACACATCACCAATTCGTATATTTTTTTCATTTGCCATCGCTGCTGCCTCGTGTCATATAAATCATCATGCTGACCTCCAGACGCTTTCCTGCCTGAAGAACATCCTGTCCATTATTTGTTGTCTTAACTGCTGCATCACTAATTGAAAAGGATACTATTCTGACCCCTTCCTTTTCTGAAAGCTGATCTAAAACAGCAAGTGCCTGATTTTTTGTGCCTATTGCCGTATAATCTGCCTGAGCGCTGTAGACATACTCTGTCTTTGTATCTATCTCATCCTTCTTTGAGTCTGCAGATGCGTTCATATCTGACTGCGTCTGTTTTGCCTGTTCATTTTTCTTCAAAAGCGCCATACGTTCACTTAAGCTGTAAGGTGTAATCTCATCAAGCAATCCTGCGCGAAGCGTCGAATCCTGCATAATCATCCCCTCACTCACAAACACATCTGTCAGATAACGATTAAGTTCCTCATTAGTCTGATATGGAAAGAAATGACTTTCTAATTCTGCCAGCTGCTTTTTTTGCTCCTCATCACGTTTTTCATCTACCGGAAGAGCTGCTATATGTACCTGCATCTGAAGCTGCTGCATTTCCAATGCCTCCTGCTGCATTTCCAGCTTATCAAGGCAATTCATCTGCGGCTTCACATCAAACCAGTAAAAACAAAAAACTGCGGCACAGACTGCCAGACCTGCTAATAACTTTTTATCTCGTTTTGTCACTGTAAAATCAATTTTCATCTGCGGCCTGCCTTCCTGCATGTTCACTTAAAATACAGACAACCTTCACGGTATAACCATCCTGTGCCTGATTCTGCGTATATCCTGTAAAATAGACGCTCTGGAAAATATCAAGTGTCTTCCAGATCTCAATAACTTCTGAAACATCGGTAACTTCTGGTGCCACTGCGTCAAACTGCAGCTCTCCTGTTGCACAATTGTATCCTGTTATTGTAATTAATACTTTATCTGGACAGCAATCCTCAAGCGTTTTGAACACATCACTTGTCACAAGAGGATAAGAATATATATTGGCTTTTGCATTTTCCATATCAAAAATCATATTGTCCTGCTTTTTCACCTGATCTCCAAGCTTTTCTGCACTCTCATCAGCTGCCTGATTCGTTTCATCATTTAAAAATGCTTCCAGCTCAGCAATTGTTTTTTGATATTCTTTTTCACTATGCTTTAAAACACCAAGCACATGTCCGGCTGCCAGAAATGCTGCTATCACAAGTGCCGCCGCTATTCTTTGCTTCTTTCTTTTTTTTAGCTGCTCTGGACCATTTAACAGCCGATAGTAAAAATCAATCCTTCGATCTGGAATTGCTTTTATCTTTCTTATCTTTTCTGTCTGATGTTTCTTCATTTTTTCCACCTTTCGCAGCTTTTACAAAAGCAGGTTGCCGATTCCAAAAATGTAAGATGCCGGCTCTGCGTTAATTTCTCCGTGATCACTTACTGCTGTTTTTACAAACGAAATTCCTTGAATCATACCTGGTGCCTTCGCCCTGATGCCATACTCCTGCATATATGTATCAAGCTCTTTTACCACGTCATCACTACCTCCTGCTATACCAGCCAGATATATACTGTCTAGTGTATAGCTGCTGTGACGCTGTCTGTAAAACTGACGTATTCCGTCTGCGATCTGTCCCAATTCCTCGATCCATTCAGCGCTTCCCTGATCATTTAACATACGGTTTCTTCGGCTGTAAATATAATTTCCATTTTCAAATAATACACTGATCGTAGTGCTTCCCTGTACCAGCATAAACACGCATGTCTCATAGGCAAACATTCCTGTTGCCGTCACTGCTCTTAAAAGACATCCAAGACCAATGCTGATTCGTTTTACCTTCAGCTTAAGATCAGAAAACAAGGATAAATAGCTTTCAATTACACTTTTTTCCAATGCTGCGCAAAAAATATGATTCATCTCATATGGACTATTCTTTGGGAACGGGAAATAATCGGTTACAAGATCAGTCTTCTCTCCGTCTGCAAACTCCTTATTAATGCAGGAAATCAGCTCCTTATCCTTCATATAAGGAACTTCAAGCATTTTTGTCATAATCTTTCCTGAATCAATTACAAGGCAAATTCCTTTTCTTGGAAGTGAATAACGATTCCAAATCTGTTCAAGTCTCTCCTGTAATCGCTGTTCTCCTGTAATGATACCATTCATAATCGTCCCCTCTGGGACTGCCAGACTATATACTTTTTTAATCTTTGCCTTTGATTTTGACCCTGTTCCGGCCACGATTTCTATTCGTTCATTTGAAATATATACTGAAAGCTCCATCCTCTTTTCTCCTTACATCGTTCCACTTGCCTCAATCTCTGCATACATATTTAACAGCGGAAGCATCACAGCAATCATAATCATTCCGACAATTACTGCCATCACAATAATCATTGCCGGTTCCAAAAAGCTAATCAGACGTGATATTGCCTGCTCAGATTCATACTCAAAATTGTCAGCCGCTGAGATAAGCATGGTATCAAGACTTCCTGTCTCCTCACCAATCGCTACATTTCCTGCCAGCTTTTTATGAAAGCCATCAATATGTGCCAGAGCATCTGACAAGGACTCTCCACGCCTCACCATAGCAATTGTTTCATCAAATTGAGATTCCAGATAACTATTTCCAATCGTATCTTTGCTCACCTGAAGCGCTGTCACAATAGGCAGACCGCTTGTGTAAAGAGAACAAAGTGTTCTTGCAAAACGCGCTGTATAAATCGTCTGAATCAAAATGCCAATTTTAGGAATCTTTAACTTAATTCGATCCACCTCTAAACGAATCTTTGGAAGCTCCAACACTGCTTTTGCAATCACATATAAAACAGCAATGCCAAACAATACCCACAGCCAATTTCTCTGCATAAAACCAGATGCAGCCATCAATGCCACTGTCACAGCTGGCAGCTCCAAATTAGCAAACACATCCATAAATTTTGGCATAATATAGCAAAATAAAATCATGACAACCACAACAATTACTCCGCACAAAATCTTTGGATACAGCGTAGCGCTCTTAATCTTTGCACTTAAACGATACTCCTTTTGATAATGCTCTGCCATTCTAAGTGCTGTCTGATCCATACGGCCTGACTCCTGTGCTGCGCGAAACATATTTATGAGCAGCTCTGGAAAGGCATCTCCCTGATCCTTCATCGTATCCGCAAATGAATTTCCACGGCGAACACTTCGAATCATGTTTTCATATATTGCCTTTTGTTTTGGTTTGATAGTCTCCTCTGACTGCATTAAATTAAGCGCCCTCACAAGCGGAACACCTGCGCCAAGCAAAGTTCCAAGCTGCCTACAGAACTCAGAAAGCTGCCTTGGATTAAGACGATATGTATTTTTTTTCTTCTTTTGTGCCAGACGGCAGGAAATCAAAAACAGATTTTCTCCCCTTAAAAGCTCGTAAAGTGCAGCCTCATCAGCTGCCATAAGCTGCCCTTTTTTCTTCTTTCCTGCGACATCCTTCGCCGTATATTGATACTTTGGCATAAGTCCCCCTTTTAAAAAATTATGGATAGATACCAGGAAAGCAGCCATTCTCCCACAAATAAAGTCAGCGCTGTCCCTGCGCACAAAAACGGGCCAAATGCAAAATGCTCTTTTGCACCCTTTTTCTTTGACAAGAGAAGTCCGATTCCATAAATACCTCCTGAAAATACGGCAAGCATAAACGCAGTCAGACTCATTTTCCAGCCAAGAAAAAATCCGATCACCGCCATCAGCTTGATATCTCCGCCGCCAAATGCTCCAGGCACAGCAAGCGTTATCGCAAATAGCGGCAGACTGACTGAAAAAAATCCAATCAGCCGTTCTGTTAATGTGACATCTGGAAATGCAAATACAGCTATCGCCGCTGGCACTATACAGGCAATAACAAGACCATTTGGAATCTCCATTGTCTGCTGATCAATCTGCGCAATGATTAATAAAAGTGTCAGCAAAGAAAAGACAGTCACAACACAAAGGTTAATCTCATGCCAGTAGCCATTCCAACCTCCAAAACATAATAAACTAATCTCTGCGGCTGCCATTCCCATTGCTTCCGTAACTGGATATCTAGCCGGAATCCGACACCTGCACTGTCGGCATTTTCCTCTAAGAAGCAGCCAGCTGACTACCGGAATCATATCATACCAGGCAAGTGTATGATCACAAGATGGACAATATGATCTTCCCTTTACAAACGAGATTTTTCTCGGAAGTCTGTCTGCCACAACATCCGCAAATGAAAATATACAGCCCCCCATCAGTATGAAGGGAAGGCTGTATATCAATTCAATCCATGTCATTTTGCCACTTACTCGATTTTGATCGTTCCATCTGTAATCGTGCAGGTCTTTTTTATTCCGCTGTCGGTTACACTGACAGAAATAACCTTTCCAGCCTCAACTGTAATTGCATAGTTTCCACTTCCATACTGCGTCAAAAGACCGCCAGAAAGCGAATCTACATCTGCAAGATTCTTATCGTCTGAAAGGATATCTGTAGTATTGCCGTTTGCATACTGTTCGCTCGCTACTGTCTGAGCTGCCAGATAAATGCTTCTTGTGTTTGCTGTCAGTGTCTTTTCCTTTGCCTTGTCGATATAGCCATTTAATGCACCTAACATCAGAGATGCCAAAATACCGATAATAACAAGCACTACGATAATTTCAACAAGTGTAAAACCCTTTTTGTTTTCCTTAGCTTTCTTTAATTTCTCTGCAAATGATCTCATTTTGCTCCTCCTGACTTAATCAATCGTAAAATCCTGATCGTTTTCATCTACATCCTTTGCATGCTCATTTAAAGAAGACCAATTGTCTGATACAACAATTGCACCCTTATCAATGATTTCCATCTTTGCCGTAGCAGATGAATTATACGCTGTATTCGGTGCCAGGTACTGAGCTGTAATATCACCCGTCCAACATGCAACACCTATGACATTGCACTGAGAATCATACTCAACTACACAGCCTGTATCAGAACCAACATCTGGATTTTGCTTTACGCCTGAAAGCTCCTGCACCTGTGTACGCGGACGATACGCCGTCTTTCCTGAATAAACCTCAGATCCAACTGTATTAGCCGCTAATACTACACTTCTGCAGTCAGCAAGCACTTCCTTTTCCTTTGCCTTGTCTATGTAACCATTCAGTGCACCTAACATCAAAGACGCCAAAATTGCAATGATAACCAGCACGACGATCATCTCAACCAGAGTAAAACCGCCCTGGTTCTTTTTGCATTGTAAAAACCGCTCTTTTATCTTCCCCATAGATTTTTCGACCTTCACCTTTCCAATTCTTTCTTACATCAGAATAGCATGATATGGATTATTTTTCAAGTTGTTTTTCCATTACAACTTATGGCTATTACTGCTCATATGTATCACGAAGGCTTCTTATCTTGAGTGTTTTTCGCACATTATCTGCGCTAAGCACCTTTCCTGACAGAACATCTTCCTTTCGTATGCAGATTGTTTTTGTCTCTTCCGATGTTAAGTCAAAACAATTATCGGAGAAAATAACATCATCTTCTATTTCTAACCATACAAACGGTGCAAAACAGTCTGCACTTATCTGTATTTCAATAGTGCCATCCTTTTCTGTTACAGAAGTCTCGATCTGCGGCTGCAAAAGATCCATATGCTTATATGGAACAAAGCTTTCTGCCTCAGTACTTGTCGTGCCGTCCTGCCATGTATAAACTGCCTCTGCAAACACGCGGCGCTTCTTTGATCCGATCACATCTGCAAAATCTCGCTCCAGCACATGAATACTGCTTTGTGCCTTTACTGTCGTCTCCACAGTTTCCTCAAATAATACATTAAGCTCCACATCCCTGATGCGCACTGTTACGGTCAGTGACTGATTCTCAAGTGTCTCATTTGCTGCACTGATAACTGCCTTTGTTCCCTCTGTATAAATATAACCGGCCTTTGGTGCAAAGAAACGGGCTGCCATGTAATGAAGTGCCTTCCATCGTCCAAAATAGTCGATACTTGCCCATGATGCCACTGGCCAGTTATCATTTAACTGCCAATACAGTGCACCCATGCAGCGTCCTCTGTTTGCTCTCCAGTGATCTACTCCTGCCTTAATTGCAATACCCTGAAGCACCTGACTTACATATACTAAGCTGTCAAAGTCCTTTGGATAACGGAAATTCTCGGAAATATAATATAAAATCTTTCCGTTTGCTGTACCGTTTTTCTGATGACTCTCCATAACTGGTGAGAAAATATTGCAGTCCTGCGGCAGTGCAAATGTATCAATTGTCTTTCTTTCCGGGAAGGACTGGAATCCAAACTCAGAACAGAAACGAAAATAATGACTGCGATAATCTGAAAATGGCTTCATGCCATGCCATACATCCCAGTAATGGCAGTCTCCTCTGTCATGATCGTCTGGATTATCAAGACATCCGCCTGATGATGGTGATGATGGCCAATAAAATGTCGCTTGATCCTCTGCCTTTGTTACCTTCGGAAGCACGTATTCAAACTGCTTGATATAATCTCCCTTGAGCAGTGGACTATGTGTCTCTGAAATACCCCAATGATCCCATGCAGACTCTAGTTCATTATTTCCGCACCATAGTCCCAGACTTGCATGGTGACGCAGACGGCGCACATTATCTACTGTTTCCTGACAAATATTCTTTTCAAACTCTTCTGTAAAGTCATAGACATTGCATGCATACATCAGATCCTGCCATACAATCAAACCATACTGATCACACAAATCATAAAATGTATCAGATGGATAATAACCGCCGCCCCATACACGAAGCATGTTATAATTAGCTTTTACAGAAGATCGGATCAATGCCTCTATGCGTTCCTTCGTGATCCATGGATAGATGCAGTCCTCTGGAATATAATCAGCTCCCATTGAGAAAATATGAATACCATTTATTACAAATGCAAATTCATTTCCCCACTCATCCTTCTTTGTGCTGACTGTAAGTTCACGAAGACCAATAGAATATTCCTTTGAATCAAGCACGAACTGATTGTTATCCACCAAAGATACCTGCACCTTATACAGTGGCTGATCCCCAAGCCCATTGCACCACCAAAGCTTTGGCTGCGCTACCAAAATTTCTGCACAGACTGCTTCTTTTATTGTCGGCAAAACGATTTGCTCTAGCTGCACGCCTTTTGGATCTGTCAATGTGACTATTACTTTTGTATTCTCTAAATTTGTATCCTGTTCAGGCTTCACCTCCACACTAAGAGAAACTGTATCAGACTGCTCAACTGCCTCAATATATTCCTCTTGAGACAGCTCACCCATCTGAGGGCGCTCTTTCCATGTGTGCTTCTGACGAATTACCACATCCTCAATGCGGCCTGCATTATAACACTCCAGATATAAATCTCTCCAGATGCCTATATCTGGCAGCTGTGCGCCCCAGTCCCAGCCAAACATAGAATGTGCCTTTCTAATATACTGATTACCTAAAATACCACCTGTTGGCTCATATGTAATCTCCTTTCCCGGTGTTGCCTCATGCTCACGAATGTAAGTCAGTGCTGAATGAAAGTAAATGCGAAGATGATTTTCCTTTTGCAATGCGTCCTTGCAGTCAAAGCGCCATGTGCGATGCATATTATCAGCCTTTCCGACTAGCTTCTCATTTACGTAAACATCAGCCAATGTATCAAGTCCCTCGCAGACTAATACGCAGTGCTTCTTATTTAATTGCTCCTCTGAAATACAAAAATCAGTTTCAAAGACATAATCCTTTGCCAGAAGCTCTCTTGCTTCATATTCATTTTCACGATAATACGGATCCTGCATTTTGCCTGCCTCTAAAAGACCAGACAAAACTGTTCCTGGCACACTCAATGGTGTCCACTCATCGCTGTTTGCCTTGGCAAAACGCCAGCCTTCCTGTAAATTAACACGCTCCATCGTCATTCCTCCCAATTATAAGTTTCGATTTTGTAAAAAGGCAGCGATTTTCCAGCACATATCTCTGCGCTGAAAAACCGCTGCTTAAACTTATCTGAATAGTATCAGATTTTAATGACTTTTATAGTAGTTGATCAGGCAGCCATCAAGAATAATCTGTCTCTCATCATCTGTAAGCGGCTTAATCTCAAGCTCAAAGCTCTCAAGTGCGTTATCCTTGACAGCATAAGCTGTTACCTTCGGCTGCTTTTCCTTAACAGCATCGCGAATACCTGGCACAAAAATATAATCCAGATTTGCAAATGGAAGCTTCTCTGGCTCGAAGATAAATGGAATCATACCCCAGTTAATCAAATTCGAACGATAACGCTTTGTTGCATACTCTTTCGCAATATTAGCAAGACCGCCAAGTACGCGCTGGCATGATGCTGCCTGCTCTCTCGCAGAACCATCTCCAGGCTTTACTGCATAAATTACAGAGCCAATCTCTGTCTCGCTTGCCTTTACATCTGGGAACAGCTTATGAATCTCATTAAATGCAGCTGCTACCTCATCATCTGCCTGACATGGACACTTTCCATCCTCACGTGCTTCTTCTGCTGCACGAACCTTTTTAGCACGTCCAACATACTCCGGATCCTTTCTGGAGAGCGTAAACTCAGCAAGACCAAGCGGATTAGAACGGAATGATGATGTTTCACCAGACGGAATCAGTTCATCCGTTGTCGTTACAGGATCGTGGATCTCAGATACAACCTTTAATAAGATATTATCGGTCAGCGGTACCATTGACGGCCAATCCTTGATATTTGGTCCAAACTGAATTTCTACAGATGGATCTGCCTTTCCTACACCATTATAAACACGCTTCTCGTAGATATGACTGTCAAAATAGTACTTTGGCTTTGTAAAGTTCACATCAATATCAGTTGCTGCTGTCAGTCGGCCCTTATTAAGTGCTGTCGCTGCAATTGAACGTGCATCCATAAGTGCAACTGATGCGATCTGTCCGTTGTTGACCTTTGAACCCTCACGATTTGGGAAGTTTCTTGTTGAGTGACGAATTGAAAATGCATTATTTGCCGGAACATCACCTGCACCAAAGCATGGTCCACAGAATGCTGTTCTAACAGTTGCACCAGTTTCCATGATCTTTGCAATGCTACCGTTTCTAATTAATTCCATGTAAACAGGCTGAGATGCCGGATATACACTTAATGAGAAACGTCCGTCACCGATGCTCTGTCCATCTAACATATCGGCAACATCACACAGATTCTCAAAACCGCCGCCTGCACATCCTGCGATAACACCCTGATCAACATACATCTTGCCGTCTCTTACCTTGTCACGCAAAGTAAACGGAACTTTATTTCCAAGACTCACTGCTGCACGCTTCTCTACATCAGCCAGAATATCATCAAGATTAGCATTCAGCTCATCAATCGTATATGCATTGCTCGGATGGAATGGCATTGCGATCATCGGACGAACTGCTGACAGATCAACACATACAACACCGTCATAATATGCCACTGCTCCCGGATTTAACTCTCTATACTCCTCCGGACGTCTGTGTATCTCATAGAAATCCTGTACCTTCTCATCCGTCTTCCAGATAGATGACAGACATGTAGTCTCAGTAGTCATAACATCGACACCTATACGGTAATCAACAGACAAATTGTCAACGCCAGGTCCAACAAACTCCATTACCTTATTTTTTACATAGCCGTTTGCAAATACAGCCTTGATGATTGCCAATGCGATATCCTGCGGGCCAACACCCTTTACAGGCTTTCCTGTCAGATAAATTGCAACAACCTGAGGCATATCAATATCGTAAGTACGGCCAAGAAGCTGCTTTACAAGCTCTGGTCCTCCCTCACCACATGCCATTGTTCCAAGTGCACCATAGCGTGTATGGCTATCAGAACCAAGAATCATCTTGCCACAGCCTGCAAGCATTTCTCTTGCATACTGATGAATAACTGCTAAATGCGGAGGTACATAGACACCGCCGTATTTTTGTGCACAGGAAAGGCCAAACATATGATCATCCTCGTTGATGGTTCCGCCTACCGCACAAAGACTGTTATGGCAGTTAGTTAAAACATACGGAACTGGAAATTTTTCAAGTCCGCTGGCTCTTGCTGTCTGGATAATTCCAACAAAGGTAATGTCATGTGAAGTAAGACGATCAAACTTCACTTTTAAATGCTCGTCGTCCCCTGATGTGTTATGCGCCTGCAGAATCTTATATGCCATCGTCTGCTTTGCCGCTTCCTCTTTTGAAATTGTACGGCCTGTCTTTGCCGCTACTTGCACTGCCGCATCTGCATTGTCTGCGATCAGCTCTTTTCCGTCAATCAGGTATGCACCACTTTCAAATAATTGAACCATACTGTATGTACCTCCATGCTGTCTTGTGCGTATCTAAGCCAGGCAAAAACCTAACTTAAATTCCATTATAGTTTACTATAAAAGATTTTGCAACCTGATACTATTTTAATTTTACTTGTAATTTTCTTACAGATTAGCTATAATGACAGTAATAGTGAAACGTTCTCTAATAGTGAAAGAAAGGAATCAAAAATCATGAAGTTTATCACAATCGGCGAACTTTTAATGCGTCTTTCCCCTCCGGATTATGAGAAGATCCGCACTACCAGCTCTTACGTTGTCAATTTTGGCGGTGCTGAGGCAAATGTTGCTGTCTCTTTAGCAAACCTTGGCGTTGATACTACAGTATTTACTGTCCTTCCTGACAATGATATCGGACGAAGCGCAGTCCGCTCCTTAAAGGCAAATGATGTACATACATCCCCTATTATCTTCGGCGGCGAGCGCATGGGCGTTTATTTCCTTGAGGAAGGAATCGGTGTACGTTCCTCTAAAGTAATTTATGACCGCAAGCATTCCGCCTTTGCAGAATATGACTATACTACTGTTGACTTTAAGGCTTTGCTTGAAGGCTATGACTGGCTTCACTTAAGCGGAATCACACCGGCACTTTCTAACAGCTGCCAAATCTTAATCGAAGCTGCAATCTACGCTGCAAGACAGCTCGGCATGACAATCAGCTTTGACTGCAATTACCGCAGTATGCTGTGGAGCTTCGATGAGGCAAGAGATATCATCAGTCGTTACCTTCCATATGTCGATGTGCTTATTGGTATTGAGCCACTTCACTTACAGGATGAAAATGGTCATGATTTAAAGGATGGCATGTCCATGCAGCCTGATTACGAAGAGCAAGACCGCATCTTCCAGGCAATGGCAGACCGCTATCATTTCAAAGCAATTGCAAGACATGTTCGCTACACCCACTCAAGCAGCGAAAACTCTTTAAAGGCTTATCTGTATTATAATGGACAGACATACGAAAGCAAGCTTTTCCGCTTCCAGATTCTTGACCGTGTAGGCGGCGGCGATGCCTTCTCATCCGGCCTTATTTATGCTCTCATGAACAATTATAAGCCAAGAGATGTTGTCAACTTTGCCGTTGCTTCCTCTGTTATGAAGCACTCAATTCACGGTGATACAAATATCACCGATGTAGAGAGTATCCAGAGACTTATGAACCAAAGCTTTGATGTGCAAAGATAAACAAAAGACGCTATAAAAAAGGGAGAAGCTGCGGCTTTTCCCTTTTTTTCTTCATATTATATCTTAATAAAAATGGAAAAAATGCGTTCCCCAATTTATAATCTTGAACATCGGAGTCTCAAGCTCCTTTTTAGCTTCCTTCAATAACTGCGGTATATCCAGATGCTGAGGACATTTCTTTGTACAGGCACCACAGCCAACACATTTTGCAGCATTTGTTGTCTCTTTTCTAAATGTCGTCATCTGAATATAGCGCCAGCGCGCATGACTGTCCTCTGACAGCTGATTATAGCACTGAAAAACAGCTGGAATATCTACTCCCTTCGGACATGGGCAGCAATAATTGCATCCTGTACAGCCTACCTTTACACTATTTTTGATATCGTTTTTCACATCCTCAATCAGCTGTCTCTCATCATCGGTCAGGCAACCTGGCAATGCCAGTGATGCAGTTTTACAATTCTCATTTACCATCTCCATTGAATTCATGCCAGATAACACACATGTTACCTGTGGCTGATCGTAAAGCCATCGAAGTGCAAGCGAAGCAGCTGACTCATTTACATCAGACTTTGCAATGCGCTTTTTTGCTGTCTCTGGAAGCATTCCAACAAGGCGACCTCCGCGAAGAGGCTCCATGATAATCACTGGAAGTCCTTTTTCTGCCGCGTATAAAAGACCCTTTTTTCCGGCCTGAATGTTTTCATCCAAATAGTTATACTGAATCTGACAAAAATCCCAATCAAATACATCTACAACTGGCTTAAAATTCTCGGTATTGCCGTGATAGGAAAACCCGATATTTCGAATCTTTCCGCTGTCCATTTTCTCCTTGATCCAATCCTCAAGCCCCATCGCTTTTAAGCGGTTCCAAGAAGCCAAATCATTCAGCATATGCATCAGATAATAATCAATATGATCAGTCTGCAAAAGTTCCAGCTCCTGATTAAAGATTTTTTCTGCCTGCGCAACTGATCTCACCATATACTGCGGAAGCTTCGTTGCGATATAGATCTGATCTCTGCAATTGTTCTCAACCAGAATGCGGCCAAGCACTTTTTCATTATTTTTATAGACATATGCAGTATCAAAGTAGTTTATACCCTGTCTGATGGCCTCCATCACCTGATCATTTGCCTTTTGAAAATATTCTCCTGTTCCACTTCCCTCAAATCGCATACATCCAAATCCTAGTAAAGAGATGTCATTGCCTTTTCTATCCTTTCGATACTGCATTCTGTTTTCCTTTCCTTAATATATGATAAAGCTATTCGTGCCGATCATCTCGTCAAATGTTCATCTTCCACAGCTAGACTTGCATATTTGGCAAAGCCTTTGCATCTGACACCTTCGCAATTCAAATTGAAACCAGCGTAATCCAATATCTCTGCTCCACCACACCGTCTTCTTCAAACTCAGACTCCAATACACCACCGTTATTCGTAATTGATTTTGCCGATCCAATATTGGTCTTATCGCAGGTCATTAGCACCTTGTTAATGCCAAGTTCTTTGCATTTTTCAAGAGCCAGACCAATCATCGCTGTCGCATAACCTTTTCTTCTCTCACTCGGACGAATCCCATCGCCAATATGCCCACCACTCTTATAAAGACTTTCGTTTAAATAATGGCGAATATTCACAGCACCGACAAAAATATTGCGGTCGATATCCAAACAAAAATAGACAGAGTCCGGCACAAGACCAGGCTTTTCACCTTCTTTTGTCTCCAGATTTTCCAAATAGTACTCAAAATCATGGTAATCATTCTTTCGAATTGCATATGGAGAGAAGTCCTTTTCGACTGCCAGCCACTCATCCATCATATCTGTCAGCTGCTTCTTATATTCAGCAGTCAGCTTTACTAGTTTAATATTCACTACCATTTTCCTCCAAACTTCAACTCTATTTTTCATGACAGCTCACTTAACGAACCCTTTCCGATACGTCAACTCGAGTCTGGCACTTTTTTCACTACTATAATACAAATGCTATCTTACCGCAAGCCCAAATCGTTGTTCCTAGATGGATAAGTTTGATCTTTATATTATAATTTGGTTTCAAATCATTTTTCATCTTTTATACTCGATAAAATCCCTAATATATCCAATTTTATCTTTTATACTAGATAAAATTGTAATATTTGCTTGTTTTATCTAGTATACTAGTGATATGATATACTCACTATTATATGAAAGGAGCCTCTTTTATGATTAAACGTGAATTATATATGAAACGCATCCGACCATTTATCGGAAGCGATTTAGTCAAGGTTATGACTGGTATCCGTCGCTGTGGAAAATCCGTTATGCTAGAACTAATAAAAGACGAATTAAAAGCATCCGGTGTTGATTCGTCCCAATTTATCTCAATTAACTTTGAGGATATGAGATACACCTACCTGCAAACTGCACAGGCTCTGCATGATGAAATCACAAAGCTTGCTTCTTCCATTGATGGAAAAGTCTACCTTTTCTTTGATGAAATTCAAGAAGTAACAGATTGGGAAAAATGCATTAATTCTCTACGAATCACGCTTGACTGCGACGTTTACATTACAGGTTCGAATGCCAAACTGTTGTCCGGCGAACTTGCTACCTATCTTGGTGGCCGATATGTTGAATTTATTATTTATCCTTTTTCATTTGCAGAATTTCTTGAATTGTACCATCTCACTGCACCAGATGAATCAATTTCAAGCTGTTTTCAAAAATATCTTGTATCGGGTGGTATGCCATACTTGTCTAACCTTCGTTATGCCGAGGAACCATCCATTCAATATTTAACAGATCTTTTTAACTCAGTTCAGTTAAAAGATATTGTCAAAAGAAACAAGGTTCGCGATGTTGATCTGCTAGAGCGAATCACAGCTTATATTATGTCAAACATAGGGACACCATTTTCTGCTTCCTCTTTGGTGAAATTCTTAAAAAATGAGAAACGTTCTGTCTCTGCAGATACCATTCTCAATTATTTAAAATATTGTTGTGATGCCTACCTATTTTATCAGGTAAAACGTCAGGATCTTCAAGGAAAACAGCTTTTATCTTCAAATGAAAAGTATTATATCGCAGATCACGGTATTCGAGAAGCCGTCTTCGGCGGCAACATGCGCGATATCAATCTAATTCTTGAAAATATCATTTACATGGAACTACTGCGCCGTGGCTACACCGTCACAGTTGGAAAAGAGGGAAACAAAGAAGTCGATTTCGTATGTGACAAGCGTGGAGAGCGCCTCTATATTCAAGTAACCTACCTACTCGCATCACCCGAAACCATTCAGCGTGAATTTGGCGTGTATGATAACATTCGAGACAATTTTCCAAAGTATGTCGTATCTCTCGATGAATTTGATATGAGCAGAAATGGAATCAAGCACCGCAATATTCGCGACTTTCTACTAGAAGATTCTTGGGCATGATTTAGAACACAGGCGCTTTAATCCTCGTCCATTCAATGACCGAGTCATTCATCATCTGATACTTGCAATCTTCGAGTTGTACTGATATACTGTATCTTATCAGGGGCGCAATCTCCCCTGAGGTCAGTTCACGAAACTCCAGTTTATCCGTGCCTGACTCTAATTGTCAAGAAAGGTGGTTTTAAGATACTTTTATGAAGAAAACACTTGGTATTATCGGTGCCGAGCAGCAGGAAATTGATCTTTTGCTTGAGCATCTTTCACTTGAAAAGACCGTCAAAAAGGCCGGACTGTCTTTCTTTTGCGGTACCATCCATGATTATCCTGTTGTTATCGTAAAGGCCGGAATCGGAAAGGTGAATGCAGCAGCCTGCACACAGATGTTAATTGATCTGTTTGATGTAAAGATGATCGTAAACACAGGTGCTGCCGGATCCTTAGATTCCCGCATCAATATTGGCGATATTGTTGTCTCCACTGAGGTGATCCAGCATGATCTCGACGTTACAGATCTTGGCTATAAGCCAGGTGATGTTCCAGGTACTGGAAAGGTATTTACCTCTGACAAACTGCTCCATGATCTGGCTGTTTCCTGCAGCCATGAGGCAAATCCAGATGTTACAGTCTATGAGGGCTTAATCCTAACTGGAGACCAGTTTATTTCCGGACAGGAAAAGAAAAATTGGCTTATTGACACCTTCCATGGTCTTTGTGCTGAGATGGAAGGCGGTGCAATTGCCCATGTTGCTTCTTTAAATGAAGTTCCATTTTTGATCATTCGTTCAATCTCCGACAAGGCAGACGGAAGTGCAACTATGGATTACACACAGTTTTCCAAGATGGCATCATATCACTCTGCACGCCTCGTTGAAGCATTGATTGAAAAACTGTTGGCACTATAATTATTTTACTTGAATCATCACCCCTACTTGGGTGCATACTATTTAGCGAAAGGAGTTTTACTATGTCCGTTTTAACTATTACAAAAAGCAATTTTGAAGAAACCGTTTTAAAGTCTGACAAGCCAGTACTGCTTGATTTCTGGGCTTCCTGGTGCGGTCCGTGCCGTATGCAGGGTCCGATTATTGATCAGCTTGCCGCTTCTCATTCCAACGTCGTATTTGGAAAGGTAAATGTAGATGAGGAGCCAGATCTTGCTTCCGAGTATGGCATCACCTCTATCCCAACTCTGATTATCTTTAGAGATGGCAGAGTGATTGATCAGGTAACAGGTGTTACCTCTAAGGCTTCTATTGAGCGGATGCTTGGCCTGTAATCCTGCATTATTTTAAAATAAGATAATAATAGGATTTTTGACTCCCCCGTTTTTTATAAGACGGGGGAGTTCACATGTTTAATTTGAAAGGCTATACATATCTATGAGAAATAAGCACGTTTTACACATGGTTCAGGCAGCACTGATCGCCGCCATGTATGTCGTTTTAACTTGGGTTGCCAATCTTTTAAGACTCGCAAATGGTGTTATTCAGGTTCGATTCTCTGAGGCACTGACCATTTTACCATTTTTTACACCAGCAGCAATTCCAGGACTTTTTGTTGGCTGCATCATCAGTAACACCATCACCGGATCTGCAATCTGGGATATTTTGTTTGGCTCACTTGCCACACTGATCGGTGCTTTCTTTACTTATAAGCTGCGCCATATCAGCAAATGGCTGGCACCTCTGCCGCCAATTTTAGCCAATATCCTTGTTGTTCCGCAGGTTCTTCGCATCGTCTATGGTGCACCAGACTCCATCTGGTACTTAACAGCTACAGTTGGCATAGGTGAGGTAATCTCCTGCGGCATACTTGGAATGCTTCTTTTGTTTGCACTGCAAAAGAATGCCAATCAGATTTTTCAATCATAATCATAAAAGCCACACTCAGTAAATGGGTGCGGCTTTTTTAATTACATCATTTCTTTTAATTCATCTGGTGTAAAGACATACTTAGAATTGCAGAACTGACAGCAGGTCTCAATATTCTCTCCTGCATCAATCATTTCCTGAATGTCTGATTTTTTAATGCTTGCGATTCCTCGTGCAAAACGCTCCTTACTGCATCCACATTTAAATGAGACAGCCAATCGATCAAGAACAGCAAGTTCCATATCGCCAAGAAGCTCCTGCAAAATATCTTCCGGTGTTTTTCCACTGTCGAGCATTGCCGTTACTGAAGATACTTTTGCCAAACGCTTTTCTAGTGCAGAAATGGTTTCTTCTGATGCATCTGGCATAAGCTGAATAATAAATCCTCCTGCCTGACGTACAGTATTGTCCTTATTCATCAGCACGCCTAATCCAACGCTAGATGGTGTCTGCTCGGAGACAGCAAAATAATATGTCAAATCCTCGGCAATCTCTCCGCTTACAAGATCTGTCTGTCCCACATACGGATCCTTCAGACCAATATCTTTGATTACGCTTAGCACACCCTTTCCAATAGCACCTGCTACATCAAGTTTTCCAATAGAATTTGCCTGAATAAGTACAACCGGATTTTGCGCATATCCCTTTACATGGCCATGAGAATCAGCTGTTACTGTCAAAGAACCAATTGGGCCATCACCCTGAATCTTAACAGTCAGAAGCTCTTTATCTCCCTTCAGCATGCTGCCCATCATGACAGCTGCTGTCATTGTGCGTCCTAAAGCTGCGGTAACAACCGGACTTGTATTATGTGCATTTCTTGCATATTCTGTAAGATCTCTTGTGGTTGCGGCAAACGCACGGATCTGACCATTTGCAGCAGTCGCACGAATCATATAGTCACTCATGTTTCTTCCTCTTTTCTTTATAAGTTTTGCAGCGGTGTTTTTCCCTTTTCGCGTGCTATTATGTACACACGATCGGTATCTTTCGTTGCAGGTGCACCATTTTTATCAATTGCAGAAAGAAATATCATGCCCGACTCTTCAATTGCACAGCGCACCTCATCAATAGAAAACGCACGCTGCTCATGATATTCGTCAAAACGTTCATAACGATTATCCTCTTCCTGCACAAACAGCGTCAGCGCATAGCTGTTGATTCGTTTTTCTTCATCATAATCATTATCCCAAATAAAGCTTACCTCTTCATCTGCATCACAAAAACTCTGACAGCCAATACTCTTAAAGTAATGGTCAGTCTTTAGATCAAATAAAAATATGCCATTTGGATCCAGATAATTATTGACGAGACGGCACACATTAACAAGATCATCGTATTCAGTCAGGTAATTCATTGTGTCACACAAGCTAATTACCGCGCGCACAGTTCCGTAAAGCTCAAACTCTCTCATATCCTGATTCAGATATAAAATAGATCTTCCACTTTGCTCACGCTTTTCAACAGCCTCTGCCAGCATTTCTTCTGAATTATCCACACCGATCATGTCAAATCCCTTCGCATCAAACATCTCGGTTAACGTTCCTGTTCCACAGCCTAGCTCTAGCATCAAACCATCCTCAATGCCAAATTTTTTAAGCTGATCGGTTACAAAATTGCACCACTCCTCGTATGGAATTTCCTCCATCATACGATCATAGACAAGTGCAAATGCATGATATGCGTTCATAAATTCCCACGCCTTTCTTTTTTCTCCTCCACAACGGTTCAAGAACTTATTATACCTGATTTGAAGCTAATTTACAAGATTTTGACATCATCCAATAAAATAGAATACAAAATACTAGTGCAAAAGCAACACCAAACACGTTCTGTATCACACGCAAACTTACTGCACCCTTAAGTCCATAAGTCTGCGCAGCAATTGCAAGTGCGCCAAACGTATTAAATACTGCCTGCCATCCATATTTTACTGAAAATCCAACTCCGATTCCTCCGATAATTCCAATATATGCGTATATCGATGGCGGAAGCAGATAATACAATGCAACAAAGCAGATTACACCAGCTACATTTCCAATAATTCTTTTTCTGACTCTATACTGCATATCCTCCATGAAAGGTACTATTGCTGACATAGCTGCAATACCCGCCCACATTGCTCTCGGCATTTTACATACCTGTGCAATAAAAAGCACTGTTGGCACACAAAGTATCTGGCACAGCTGCCATTTTGTTCTTGAGGATGTAATGTCAAATTCTCTTATAATATCTTTAATTGTTCTCTTATAAGTTCTATTTTTATGATTTCTGAAAAATACAAGACAGGTAAGCAATGCTCCTACCACCATTGCTGCTAATCTCATCTGATAACTTTTTCCTGTCACGTCATATCCATACAAAAGTAAGTATCCCAAAACTAAAGTTGACTGGTTAAACATAAATGGATTGTGACATCCAAAAATAATAAACACTGCAAGTGCTGCTATATTCAAAAGTATACCCAACACAGGTGACACATGATTAGCCAAATGTGGAAATACTGCCATAATTACAAAGAACAATACAAGTAATATCGTTGACTGTCCTGTATGGATTCCCAAATCTGCATTTCTAAATACCATAAGGCATAATAAAACTACTACACCTACAATACTATTTTCATTGCCAAACAAAATGCTAAAAACAGTAACAAAACCAAAGCAAAATATCATTGTGAGCGCAATCTTTACAAGATATACAAGTGTATGATATGCCTTCTCCCTCCTTGTCTCACTTGTCTTAAGCATCTTTTTTGATCCTGCCTGATTTAACTGCAATTCCTGATAAAACGTCATATCTTTCCTCCTAGTATTTTATAATTATTGTAATGGGAGCTGCACAACAAACCTGCATCCTCCATATTCGCGATTTTGTGCTTCAATCGTTCCGCCTGCACTGTCAATAATTCGCTTTACAAGTGCAAGACCAAGACCATTTCCTTCTGCCTTATGGGAACCATCTGCCTGATAAAACTTATCAAATATCCTGTTTTTTATTTCCTCGTCAATTCCAGGGCCTTCATCTTCCAAAATAAATTTTACCTGATCATTTTCCTGTTTTAAAAACATCGTAATTATTCCCTGATTAGGACTAAACTTAATGGCATTATCCAAAAGATTTATCCAGACATGCATAAAAAGTCCTTCATTTCCTACATATTTAACAGCCTCCATCTCTACCTGAAATCCAATTTCCTTCTGTGTCCACTTTGATTCTAGAGAAAGTAGTGCCTGTCTAATCTGCTCATCAAGACGATATTTTGTCTTTTTCATTGGAATATTCTGATTTTCCAGCTTAGACAGCAGAAGAATATTTCCAACAAGACAAGACAATCTCTGAGTATTAAACAGGATTTTCTCTACATATTCATTTTGTTCATTCGAAAGCTCCTCACCCTGAAGCAGCATCGTATAACCTTCAATCGCATTTATAGGTGTTTTAAATTCATGTGAAACATTAGAAACAAAATCCATCTGCAGTATGTGTGTCGCACGAAGCTCTTTTGTCATCACATTAAAACTATTATATGATTGTGCCACCTCTGCAATACGGCTACTTGTTTCTAATTGTTTATCAAAATCTCCTTGCGAAACGTCCTTCATTGCCTCGCTAAGCTTTGTGATCGGCTCTAAAACCTTTCTATTTAAAAGTGCTGTAATTAAACCTGCAATCATTGTATTAAAAATCAACAGCCAGACAATCGCAGGAATATTTTCCGGCATTTCCAGAAAATGCTTTAAAAACGCAAAAAGTAATGCTGAAATTATCATCGAACAGGCCAATGCCAGCCAAATAATGCCTGTCAAATATGTGCGAATTTTAAATTCCTTCTCTTTTCTTTTTTTCATGATTTCTTTACCACCTTATATCCAATGCCTCGCATCGTCACAATTTCAAAATCAGAGTTTTCCTTAAATCGCTCTCTAATTCTTCCAATATGAACTTCAATCGTATGCGGGTCAGCCTCTGTTTCCACTCCCCAGACATCGTCCATCAGTTGCTGTTTTGTAAATGTACGTCCTGGCGATGCTGCCAATTTGTACAAAATCAGAAATTCCTTTTTCGGAAGCACCTGAATTTCTGAACCCATTTTAACAGTCATTTGATCATAATCAAATTCTGTAGAGCCAATTATAATTTTATGTGCACTAAGGATCTGTGCACGCCTCAGCAAAGCCCCAACTCGTAAAACCATCTCATTTACATTAACTGGCTTTACCATATAATCATCACTTCCTGACAAAAATCCCTGACGCATATCATCAAACGTACCTTTTGCCGTAATCATCAGCACTGGAATCTGATATCCTGCTGCCCGTAGCCTAGAAACAAGCTCATACCCATCCATTACAGGCATCATAATATCAGAAATGATCAGATCGATGTACGCTGTGTCAAGCGTTTCCAATGCCTGCATGCCATCTGACGCGCATTTAACCTGATATCCATTTTTTTCAAGTACTTTTTGAAACAATTGACTCAATTCCTTATCATCTTCTACAATTAAAATATTAAACATATATCCTCCATAATTAAAACAAAAATCGTACCCATCCAAGCAAATGCTGTACTAAGAAAATCTTTATTTGTTTCTTTTTTGTTAATGCAATTGGCTCCACATGATATGGATTATTGTATGTTCCGTCTTCCAACACCTGTCTTGACATTTTTTCATACGTCATCATACCTTCCTCAAGCTGTTTGTTAATTTCACTGCTTCGTATAACTAACATAAGCTCTGTATCAAGATATGCACTTCTCATATCCATATTAAAAGAACCTATCACTGATAAATTATCATCAATCAAAATACTCTTTCCATGATATGAGAAACCACCTTCATACTCCCAAATATCAATCCCTGTATCTACGATTTTATCCCTGTTTACTGCATAATCTGCTGAACCAAACGGATTCCCATTATTTGCAGCAGAATTTGTCATGACAGAAAATTCTGAAACATTCTTCGCAACATCTGCCCATGTATTATACATCATTTCATTGCAAATGATATACGGTGTATGGATCTTTACACGTTCTTTTGCATTTTTCATAAGCTCTCCAAGCGTATACCAAACCACAGGCTCTTTTGCACCTGTATGGATAGGATTTGACACCAGAGTAATCTTTTCTGTCTCAAAGGTTTCATCTGTATAATCACTGTCAAAAATACGCTCTTTATACTCTGCAGCATATTCTTTATATTCTTCTTCCATTCTTAAGGCTGCTTTCTTCACAGAAGCCTTATCTGCCAATTTTTTATCTTCGTGAAAATAAGCACAGTCATCCTGTTTCCATATATTTTCAAAATAATCCAACAATTGGCTAACAGAATTTTCCTTCTGTGGATTCTCGCATATAACAAGGACATCTCTGTCATAATTTTTATATTTTTCAAAATCACCAAGAAAATAATTATATGTATTTCTTCCACCAAGAATATATATACTTCCATCTGCTATCAAATATTTATCATGCATCCTTCCCATCATTTTCCATGGTGTTAATGGATTTGCCTGATTATAAATCTTCACTTCAATATTTTCATTAGAAGATAACGCATAAAAATAAGGATTCCATTCCATAGCAGTCCAGCTTTCAAAGCCATCTGCTAGTATGCGAACTTTAATGCCTCTGTTTGCAGCTTCAAGAAGAGCTCCCATAATCAGCTTTCCACTCTCATCAGAGTGAAATGCAAAAGTAGATAAAATAATCTCTTCCCTTGCATTTTGTATCAAACGGATTCTCTGTAAAAGAGCTTCATTATTTTCTTCTATAATCGTGGCTCGTTCTGGGTTCTCACTAATCTGATTCCAATTTTTAATTTCCTCTTGAACTGCTGTTTTGGTTTCAGAAGATACTTTAGGCTGTTTTTTATATGCAGTGTAAATTCCAATTGCTTCATAAAAAACAATGACAAGAATCACTGCCAGTATACAAAAAATAATTTTTTGGATTTTACGCTGTTTGCTCATAGTATATTATCTTCCTTTCTTACTTGCTGCATGTAGCATACAAATAAAAACTCAATTGAACCTCAACAACGATTGACTTTTCCCCAAAATGCTTTATTTTATTTACAAAAACAAAAAAATCCAGTATACTCATTGTATGGTGAATCTACATTGACATGATCTCTCACAAAGGAAAGGAAACAATATGATTTTATCCTATATCCGAAAAAATCAGTGTAAGCGCCTTTTTTACCCGCTGATGCTGCTCGGTGTTGTCATTTTTCTTGTATGGCGCTCGCCTGTCACTGAATATGTGACAAAACGCACCATCAGCAATGCCATGCTTATCAATGATTCCATGGCAAAAAAGGTTTTGTATGCGAAAATTAAAACAGGAACTCTCTATTACAGCGGCGAGGACTGTCTGGCAGGCGGTGAGCTCGTTGGACATTATTACTACGAGCTTATAGGCGGAAGCTGTCATTTTTATCTCATCCGCGCTGTGGCCGGCTATCCAGCTTCCAAAACACTTGAAGGACAGACTATTATAGGGCGCGTTGATGCTTTTGAACCCGAAATTCTAGATCCGCTCACACAAAAGCTTGCTGAAGATATTTCATGGGATGCAAAATCCCTTAAAAGCGTTTGCCAGAAATATTTTGTCAACCAGACTGCCTATCTAAACAGGCGTGAAATTGTGCTTATGGTTGTCCTTCTTTTGGTGTTTGTCTTAATGATTGTGGTTTTTATTCGCACATTTTTATATATCATAAATCCACGTCTAACAAAAACCTACCGAAATCTGGAGCACTATGGCAATCCTGAGAAAATTTTAAGTGATGTGGAAAAACAAATTCGTCGAAGGATTCTTCTGCAGACAAAGACACTTATTCTAACGCCTCGCTATCTTGTTGAGCTCTCTGATGATATATGTGCCATTATCCCACTTCCGGAAGTATTATGGATCTATGATCATGCTGCTATGCGCCGGACCATAAAGGGACGCCAGTTAAGCTATACAATCCATGTTGTCACCATGAAGGGTGAGGAATATACACTGACTGGAAAATCACACCGTGAAGTCAGCGCTATATATCACGAGCTAAATACTCGTTATCCGAATTTTTTCTTCGGTTATTCAAAAGAACATCAGGAAATGGTTCAATATGTATTGCATGAAATGAAAAACGAAAAAACATAAGAAATCTGTATATAAAATGAATCAGAGGACATAATAAAAATGTCAGAAATCTAGCGGCATTTTAAATGCCGCAGTCAGCTGACAGGCGGTTATGATTCCCCCCTCTAAACCGCAAAGCTTACAAATGATATCATTTATTATTTATCCTCCCCTTTCAAAGAAGAGCCTGCGCAGATGCACAGGCTCTTTCTTCTATCACTTCGAGATTGCTTCAAATGCTTCCTGAAGATCATAAATAATATCATCAATATTTTCTGTACCAATTGAAAGACGAATGGTGTTTGGCTTGATTCCCTGCTCTGCCTGTTCAGCCTCGTTTAACTCAGCATGTGTAGTAGATGCCGGATGAATAACAAGAGACTTTACATCTGCTACATTTGCAAGCAGTGAGAACAGCTTCAGCTGATCAATAAACTCTTGTGCTTCCTTTGCGCCGCCCTTAATCTCAAATGTAAAGATAGAACCGCCGCCATTTGGGAAATACTTCTTATAAAGAGCCTGCTGCTCTGGGTCTTCTGATACTGACGGATGATTTACTTTTTCTACAAGCGGCTGTTTCTTTAAGAAATCTACAACCTTAAGTGCATTTTCTACATGTCTCTCTACACGAAGTGACAATGTCTCAAGTCCCTGCAGGAAGATAAATGCATGGAACGGCGAAAGAGTTGCACCTGTATCACGAAGTAAAATAGCACGGATTCTTGTAACAAATGCTGCAGGACCTGCTGCGTCTGCAAAGCTAATTCCATGATAGCTTGGATCTGGCTGTGTCAGCTGCGGGAACTTTCCTGATGCTTTCCAGTCAAATGTTCCTCCATCTACAATGACACCTCCGATGGTAGTTCCATGACCACCGATAAACTTTGTTGCAGAGTGTACTACTACGTCTGCACCATACTCAATTGGTCTTACAAGATACGGTGTTGCAAATGTATTATCAATAACAAGCGGAATCTGATGCTTGTGCGCAATCTTTGCAATTTTCTCAATATCAACAACCTCTGAGTTTGGATTTCCCAGTGTCTCAATAAAAACCAGTTTTGTATTCTCCTTGATAGCGCCCTCAATCTCTTCATAATTAAATGGATCTACGAATGTTGTGTTGATACCATATGATACGAATGTATGTGCCAGCAAATTGTAGGTACCACCATAGATATTTTTTGCTGCAACAACATGATCACCTGCAAATGCCAGATTCTGGATTGCATATGCAACAGCTGCTGCGCCAGATCCAACTGCAAGTGCTGCAACACCACCCTCAAGGCTGGCAATTCTCTTCTCAAATACATCCTCAGTCGGATTAGTCAGTCTTCCGTAAATGTTGCCGGCATCCTTTAATGCAAAACGGTCAGCTGCATGCTGAGAGTTATGAAATACATAGGAAGATGTCTGATAAATCGGAACGGCTCTTGCATCTGTTACTGGATCAGCTTCCTCCTGTCCTACGTGAAGCTGCAGTGTCTCAAACTTTAATTTTCTTTCCTTTAATGTACTCATATTTAAATCCTCGCTTTCAGGTGGTGTTTTTTGTTTCACTGTCTGTATTATAGCGAAGGCGCCTGTCTTTGTCTAATACACAAAAGCAAACGCCTGTTATTGGATTCTCCTATAGCTATATTGGATGATTAAAGTGGTTTTTCATCACTTCAGCACCAGATTCTTGTATTTTGCAAGCTCATTAACATAAAGCTGCGCCAGTTCACTTAACTGAATACTTTTTCTCTTCACATATCCGATTGTCATGACCTCTGTTTCCTTAAGCGGAACTGCCGCATAGTCACTTCCGTTTAACTCCTCACAAATAATACCTGAACACAAAGTATAACCATTTAAGCCAACCATCAGATTTAGCATACTTGCTCGGTCATCTACCTGAATTGTCTGTTTATACTCATAGGTACTAAAAACCTCCTCTGCAAAATAGAAGGAATTTGTCTTTCCCTGATCAAATGTAAGACAAGGATACTTTTCAAGCTCCTGTAAGCTAACACTAGACTTTGATGCAATCGGATTTTTCTTCCACACATATACATAAGTATTGCAGTCAAACAGTGGGATAAACTCAAGCTCACTCTCATGAATCAGCTTCATCAAAATCTTCCTATTAAAATCACTCATATAAAGAATACCAATCTCGCTGATAAAATCCTTTACATGCTCAATAACAGTTCCCGTCTTTGTCTCATGAATTGCAAACGCATAATCGTCCATACCAAATTCCTTTACCATCTCAACAAATGCTTTAACGGCAAAGGTATAATGCTGCATGGAAACGGCAAAGCGCTTCTTTGTTTGTGTCTTCTCTACGTATCGCTGCTCCATCAAACGATACTGCTCAACAACTTGTCTGGCGTAGCCTAAAAATTCATTTCCCTCCGTTGTCACAAGGATGCCTCTGTTTGTTCGTCCGAATATACGGATTCCAATCTCTCTCTCAAGTTCCTTTACTGCCTCTGAAAGACTCGGCTGAGAAATAAATAATTTTGCTGCTGCCTGATTCATTGATCCACAGTCCGCGACGGCAATCGCATATCGTAATTGCTGTAATGTCATTGCTACCGTCTCCTCATGTTTTGGCGGGTCTCAAGGTCACAACTTCTAGTGCAAGCACGATCCGCTTGTGACTTTTCGCCCCTGTATCATATACAGAAAAAGGCCCTGCTCTCTGCAGGGCCAAAAGGGAATAAAAAGGGGAGGGATGCCGATTACTTCATCGGCTATGAAAAAGATATATGAATGTCCAGTTGATTTCTCAACTGTGCCTACATCATAACCGATAAATGTGTTCATTTTTTGTCCAAATTTTTAACGATTTGTGAATGGATGGCACTTTTCCCACTTTTTTTCTCATTTTCCGCAGAGCTTTACTATTGCAAGCGCAAAAATTTCTGCACTCATAACAAGCTGATCAATAATAACAAACTCATCCGGTCCATGCATATGGTTATCTACAGACGGATCTGCACATCCACATGCCACACCATTTTCAATATGATGAACGTAGGTTCCTCCACCAATTGCAAGTGGTTCTCTTACTTCACCAGTCACATCTGTATAAGTCTCAAGTAAGGTTTTTACAAGTTCAGAATCCTTTGGAACATAATGAGGCGGATTCAGCGGTGAATCATTTGGCTCAAAGCCGGCATCTGAAAGCTTCTTTTGAACAACATTCTTTGTATTTTCCTCTGTTGCACTGTTGCATGCACGGCAATCAAAGGTTCCACTCATCTTTGTATCATTTAATTCAAACAAATCAAGTGTCAGGGTTGTCTTTCCTGAAATTTCATCCTCAAGGTTCACACCAAGTCCTCCTCCGCAGTAATCACCGTGTGGGAACAGAGTAGTTACATTGTGAAGCAATGTCTTTGTCTTGCTTTCTGCAAGCGGTAGGGATGAAAGCAGCTTAAGAAGTGCAGTCAATGCATTGTTTCCATCCATTGGACTTGCCGCATGTGCAGATACACCATCTGCATGAATCATAAGAGCACCATCTTCAACCAAAGAAACAGTAAACTTCACACCTGTCTCATCTTCAGCTTCTTTTACATATTTATTCATCTCATCTGCTGTCATTCCTTCAACAACGGCATCTGCCTTTGCTGGAACAACATTTACCTTAATTCCACTGACAGCACTTCTTACTCTAGGAAGACCTTCCTCTAGTGAAACTTCTGCTGTAAATGTAGTGTGAAGGCTTCCCTTCTCTAAAAATACAAGCGGAAAATCAGCATCCGGTGAAATTGTCATCGGTGCATGAGTATTCTTTCCAAAATAGTAGGCAATATCAGAACTTCCACACTCTTCATCAGATCCTAAAATCAAACGAACATCCTTATCTAACTCAAATCCAAGGTCACGCACTGCCTTCATTGCATAGAGTGCCGCAACAGCTGGTCCCTTATCGTCAGATGTTCCGCGTCCGTACATCTTTCCATCCTCAACTATAGGCTCAAACGGTGTTGTCTTTGTCCATCCGTCTCCGCCTGGAACAACATCAAGATGTGCCAGAATATCAAGTCCAAGCTCCTTTCCATTGATTACTGTGTCAATCGCATAATTATCCCAGTTTTTTCCTAAAAAGCCGTGCTTCTCAAAAAGAGACAATCCTGCCAAAAGTGCCTCTGCTGCACCCTCGCCATATGGCTTTCCCGGCAGCGCCTCTGCACGAGCACTGTCTACTTTGATCAATGTCTTAATGTCTTCAACCATCTCGTCGCGATGTACGCTAAGATACTCATGAATCTTTTCCTGTACTGTCATAATCTTTCACCTTTCTATATTTGCTATTGGTAGCGTTATGCTACTATGATACCCCTAGCCGCACAAAATTGCAATGCTATTTTGCATAGCTAGAAATAGTTTCAAAAAAGCAAAAAAACACTTGCAAACGTTTTATAACCTGCTATAATGTGCTAGAAAAACGTCAAAATCAACTTTAAAAAAGGAGCATAAGAAGTATGGCAAAAAATGCAACAAGGGAGATGACATCTGGAAGCCCGGTCAAATTAATTTTAAGCTTTGCAGTTCCGCTGCTGCTTGGCATGCTGTTTCAGCAATTCTACAGTATGGTTGATACTATTATCGTAGGAAAAAGTTTGGGCGTTGATCAGTTGGCCGGTGTCGGATCCACAGGCGCAATCAACTTTATGATTATAGGATTTTGCAACGGTGTTTGCAGCGGATTTGCTATCCCGATAGCACAAAGCTTTGGAGCAAAAGACTACAAAAGACTGAGAAAGTTTGTTGCAAACGCAGCCTGGCTGTCCATCGCATTCGCAGCTGTTATGACAGTTGTCGTCTGCGTACTATGCAGACAAATTCTTTTCTGGATGGACACACCAGAAAATATTTTTGAATATGCCTATAGCTACATATTTATTATTTTCCTCGGAATACCTGCCACATATCTATATAATCTACTGTCAGGTATTATTCGTTCCCTAGGAGACAGCCGAACACCAGTTATATTTCTAGTTATCTCAGCCATGTTAAATATTATTTTTGACCTGCTGGCAATTCTTGTGCTGCATATGGGAGTGGCAGGTGCTGCATGGGCTACAGTTCTCTCCCAGCTGATTTCTGGTATTCTATGCTTCTTATATATGAGAAAGCAGTATGATATTCTCAAATTTGAAAAGGATGAGATGAAATTTGAGGGGCGTCAGGCGATCATACTTTGCAACATGGGCATTCCAATGGGGCTGCAGTACTCCATTACCGCAATCGGAAGTGTTATCTTACAGACTGCAGTAAACTCACTTGGTTCTCAGGCCGTAGCCGCAGTTACAGCTGCTGGCCGTATATCTGGCTTTAGCTGCTGCCCGTTTGATGCACTTGGCTCTACAATGGCAACATATGCCGGTCAAAATGTCGGCGCTGGAAAGCTTGATCGTGTTGGAAAAGGCTTGAAATCCGCAAGCTTCATAGGCGGCATCTATGCCATTATTGCTTTCTTTGTATTATCATTATTTGGAAGACAAATTGCACTTCTGTTTGTATCGGCAGATGAAATTGCCATTCTTGATCATGTTAAGCAGTTTTTAGTTTTCAACACGGCTTTCTACATTCCGCTTTGTCTCGTCAATACTGTGAGATTTTGCATACAGGGAATGGGCTATTCCCGATTGGCAATTTTAGCAGGTGTCTGTGAGATGGTTGGACGAATTATTGCCAGTCTTGTTCTTGTACCACTCATTGGCTTTGTTGGCATATGTCTTGCCAGTCCAATTGCATGGATCATGGCAGATCTGTTTCTCGTTCCAGCATACTGTCATACAATAAATCGAATGAAAAAAATATTAGCTTCTTAAATTTAAAGCAGCTAATCAAAAAATACCCCTCGACAGGCTGCTTATGTGTGCAGACTGATCGAAGGGTATTTTTTATTAACGTACTGCCTTAAGCAGTGCATTTAGCAAAAAATTATTATTATAAAGAAATGTCAGCAGTGTACTCTGTGTAATCATTGAAAGTGCCTCGCGTCCCCAATCTTGTGCTGCAAACGCCGTCACAACAATTCCGCCGATCCATATTATAATCAACGCAGTACAAAGCCCGCAAATGGCGCCTGCAATACAGTCAATCTGATGCAAAACAGGCAGTCTCACAATTCCTGCTAAAACCATTGTTACAATACGAAGCAAAATCCATACAACAACAAAACTGATAATACAGCAAACAGCCTCAAATGCCAAATCTGTGAGCCATCCCGTAATATAGGCTGCTATATTTTGAATGCCACGCTGCTCATAAACTGCCTTGCTGTTGCTTTGCTCTAAAGATTTTGTCAGAACATCCGGCAGATTCAGACTATCAATGACCTTATCTGTCATCTGCGCCTGTCCTGCCTGAATCTCTTGTGTCTTTTCTTCCACAAATGAACTAACACTAGTCTCTATTGCTGCATAAATCCCTGTCTGGTCTTTCACAAAATCAGACACAGGCTCGCGGACAAACAGCATGATTACCAAGCTTACAAAAAAGGACGCAAATGAAAGAACTGTTTTTACAAGTCCTCTTTTTGCACCAGCCAGTGTCGCAAGTGCAATCAATACGATTACCGCTATCACAAGCCAATTCATAGAATCACACCTTTCTTTTTTCAGCCGACTTCAAAATCCTTATCACGCAAAATCAGACAGCCTCTCTTGTCATATTTGCTCTGGAAGAGCTTGCGCATAGATTTTTTCTCGGCCTTCTCAATTGCATTATTTACAATCATCTCAACAATACGCTTTTTATTGCGCTCCTGATTACCTGCAATTACCTTTAAGCGCTCCATCAGTGCCAGCTCACCTGATTTATCAAACACACTGTCCTCTCTATCTGCATATCCTCTTGCATACTCAAGAAGCTCAGTAACAGAATATGTCTCACGGACAAATTGGGCCGTAACTACCTGTGCAAGCTGTGGGTAATCAATAAGCAGATGACGAATTGAGGCCGGTGTATCGATGAATACAACAAGCAAGCTTCTGTCAGTTGGATCAATGATCTTACAAAATTCATTGATGACACGCTCATTCATGTCTGCCGCATCTTCAATAAGAATTGTCTTTCCAAGCAGCTTGTCAATTGACTTAACAAGTCCCTTCTGATTCAGCTTCTGACCTGTAATTTTCACAACAGATCTCGGAACTGCACGTGAAGAGCGTTCTGCCAGTTCCTCTAAATATTCAAGTGCCAGTTCAATATCATCCTCATCTGGCATCGCCTGAATAGCAAAATGCCATACACGTGACATATCCTCCGGATTGACAATTGGAAGTCCGCTGTTTGCTGTCATATCTGGTTGACGGCTCTCAGCAGATTCTTCCTGAGCATCTTTCTCTTCTGGTTCTTCCTCAAATTCTTCTTGAGGTTCTTCCTCTTCTGGTTCTTCCTGAATCTCCTCCTGAGTCTCTGCTTCTTCTGGATCTTTTTCAAATTCTTCTTGAATTTCCTCCTGAGTCTCTTCTTCCTCTGGCTCTTTCTCAAGTTCTTCCTGAACTACTTCCTGAGTCTCTTCCTCTTCTGGCTCTTTTTCAGGTTCTTCTTGAACTTCTTCCTCTGGCTCTACTTCCACCGTTTCTGCCACTGGTGCTGCCCACTCAGAAATCTGAGGTTCTTCTTCTGGCTTATATGCTTCAAACCAAACAGCCTCATCAGTGTTTTCACTATCTGAGGTTTTCTCTGAAGTTTCGGTGTTTGCTGTTTCAACGTCTGAGGTTTCGTTTTCTGAAGTCTCGTCATCTAAAACTTCACTTTCTGTAGTTTCGTCCTCTGAAATCTCATCCTGCATATAGGAAATATCCTCAGACACCTGCAGTTTTTCTTTCTCTTCAACATCTGAAGGAATTTCAGAAACCAGCTCCAAATCCTTCTCCCCGGCAAGCTGCTGCACCTGCTGTACCTGCTTTGCCAACTCATCCTGCAGCTCGTTCTGGGCATCCTCCTGCTTTGCACGCTGAATTACTGCCATAATTTCGTTCATGTCACTCGTAACAACACTTTGTCTGGCATGTTCTAATCTTTGTTCCTTCTTTAAGCGTTCTACTGCCTCAAGTTCCTCTTCACGCTGCTTACGAAGCTTTTCTTCACGCTCTAGCAAAGCCTTCTGCTCATCCTCTCGCGCTTTAGCCTCTTTTTTAGCTGCCTCCTGCTCTGCCTGATATGCCTTTTCCTGCTCTTCCTGCCACTTTGAAATTTTTTCCTGTGCGGCAGCTTTTTTAGCCAACTCTGCCTGTGATTCTTTCTTTTCCTGCTCTTCTTGCTTTTTCTGAAGCTTTTCGTTTTCTTCCTGTGCCTTTTTGTCTGCAAACTTCTGAACCTTTTCCTTTTGCGCCGGTGTTAACGGTGCAAACTGACTCTTAAGAGAAAGTGCCTTTTCTACATATTTTCCAAGGCCAAACCAAAGAATAATATCATCACACAGTTGGATACACTTATCCTTCTCATTATTCATCGCATATAAAACAGCCAGCTCATAAGCCCATTTCTCATCAAAATCCTCTCTCTTATAAGCTTCCAGAATTTTGATTTTTTCATCAAGAGTCGCCTTCTGATAACGTGCCATCTTATATAAAAGAATATATCTTCCCTGATCGTTTGGTGCTATACGGCAAAACTCCTCGAAATAATTTTTTGCATCATCATAGCTGTCTGCCTTCAATGCAAGCTCCGTTAGGCGATACACGATACGGCGTCCCATCGCTGCATACTCATATGCCTGCTGCAAAATATCGATTGCCTTTTCATACTCTCCTACTGCCGTATAGACATCGGCTGCCAGTGTCAGCATTTTTACGTCGCGGATTTTTGTCCAGTCGATCGTATCGCACAGCTTTGCAGCCTCGCCATACTCTTTTCTGGCTGCAACCTGTCTGATATGCTCTGTTTTTAACTGATATTCGTATTTATCCATTTTGTCACCATTTCCTGCAACTATAATTCCACACGTCCATCAAGTGCACGTGTTAATGTCACTTCATCTATATATTCCAAATCACCGCCTACCGGCACGCCACTTGCAATACGTGTTACCTTAATGCCAGCTGGCTTGATTAATTTGCTTATATACATCGCTGTTGCTTCTCCTTCCAGACTGGAATTTGTCGCAATAATCACCTCTCGCACATCTTCGCGCTGCAGGCGCACCAGCAATTCCTTTATTTTAATGTCTCCCGGTCCTATTCCAAGCATAGGAGAAATTGCCCCGTGAAGAACATGATACACACCATCAAATTTTCCTGTTTTCTCATAAGCTGCCAGATCTCTGGAAGTTTCCACCACCATAATCACTGACTTGTCTCTCTTTGCACTGCCACAGATCGGACACAGCTCCTGATCTGTCAGTGTGAAGCATTCCTTGCAGTAGCGGATATTGCTGCGCGCATTCACCATCGACTGCGCCAGCTGCTCTACCTGCTCTTTTGGCATATTAATAATATGAAATGCCAGACGCTGAGCTGATTTTGCTCCAATCCCAGGCAGTCTGGACAATTCTTCAATCAATTGATTTACTGTTTTGCTGTAAAAATCCATCAGAACGGAAAGCCTCCGCCAAGACCACCAAGGCTGCCGCCTAAACCACCTGCTAATTTGCCCATTGACTGAGAAGAAGCCTCATCAACCTGACGCATAGCCTCATTTACAGCTGCTACGATCAGATCCTGCAATGTCTCGATATCATCTGGATCAACAGCTTCTTCTGCCAACTCAACATTTGTTACTTCTCTTTTGCCAGAAACAGTAACCTTAACAACACCGCCACCTACACTTGCAGTAAATTCCTTTTCCTCAAGCTCCTTCTGCTGCTCCTCCATCTGGCGCTGCATTCTCTGTGCCTGCTTCATTAAATTGTTCATATTGCCCGGCATACCGCCTGGGAATCCACCTCTTTTTGCCATGTCTTTACTTTTCCTTTCAACTATTATTCAATAAATTTAATTATTCATCTTCAACACCAATTTCCATATTGATTCCCTCAATATGGCTGCCTCTTGTGATGCGCGGCATCGCCTCACCTGCCTCAAGAAGCTTCGCAGTAATTGAAAATTCCTTCTGATACTGCTTATTTAACATCTGCCGAAGCTCTTCCATACGTTCCTGTCGAAGCATCAGCTCATAGTTAAATTTGTTTGTGAATACAATGCACAATCCTTTTGCCTTATCATAGCTTATATTTGTTCCCATCAAAATCGAATTCATAAATCCCGACTGCATGTGAGAAAGCTTCTTCCACTCACTGCTTATCTTTTGATAGTCCTCATATTCAGCCTCACTTAATTCAACAGTCTGCGCTGCTTTTTGCATAACAGGCTGCTTTGCATCGCCCTCAAAATAAGAATCAAAAATGCTTCCAGACTGCTGTGGTTCTGTATTATTAACAAAACTGCCAGAAGCAATTTTCTCCTCAATTTGATCCAGTCTCACACGAAGACTCTCTATATCATCCTCCATCTGCGGCTGCATCATCTTAATAATTGCCATCTCAATAAGTACTCGTTTTGAGACAGCAAATTTGAGCTGATTTGAAAGCTCTGAACATATCCTGATATTTCTCATCAGCACACTAAGAGCCACCATCTTTGATTCTTCTCGAAGCGCCTCATAATTTTCTTTTGTCATCTCAAGTGCCTGCGCACTCTGGTCTGCTGTCTGCACCAGCATAAGATTTCGCAGATACCAGATAAAGTCTGTAACAAATTGGCTAAGATCGCGCCCCTGTGAACTGATTTCATCCATCAGCTGCACGCATCCCGGCACATCACATCGTATAATCAGGCGAAGCAGCTTAGAAAATACCTGTGTATCTACTGCACCGAGTACATCTAGCACCTTCTCATACGTCAGCCTCTGACCATAATAAAATGAAATACATTGTTCCAAAAGACTTAATGCATCTCGCATCGATCCATCAGCTGCTTTTGCTACGTAGCGAACTGCATCCTCATCTGCCTCGACACCTTCTACCTTAAGCAGATTGGAAACCTGATCTGCTATTACATTATTTCCAATTCGCCTGAAATCATATCGCTGACATCTCGACAAAACCGTGATAGGTATTTTATTTGCCTCTGTCGTTGCTAAAATAAAAATCACATATGCCGGCGGCTCCTCAAGCGTTTTTAAAAGCGCATTAAAAGCCCCCGCCGACAGCATATGCACCTCATCTATGATATAGACGCGATATTTTCCTTCTGTCGGCGAGTACTGAACCTGATCACGAATCTCTCTGATATTATCGACACCGTTGTTTGATGCCGCATCAATTTCAGCCACATTTACCGAACGTCCCTCAAGGATCGACCGGCACACCGCACATTCATTGCACGGGCTTCCATCCACAGGATGCTCACAGTTGACGGCACGCGCCATGATCTTTGCAATCGTGGTTTTTCCTGTTCCTCTCGTGCCGCAGAACAGATAAGCATGACCTACGCGGTCTGAAATAATCTGATTTTTTAAAGTCCGTACAATGTGCTCCTGCCCTCTTACATCTTCAAATCGGGCAGGACGCCATTTGCGGTATAATGCTGTATATGCCATTTACAATTAATCTCCAAATGAAATTCCCATGAGCTTTGCTTCCTGAACCATCTCATCATCCGGCTGGATCATTTTAAGCTTTCCTGCAACATCTGCTAACGGAATCTTTGCGATATGATTGTTCTTCATACCTACCAGGTAGCCAAACTCTCCGTCTAAGATCATCTTGCCTGCTGCTGCGCCAAGTCTTGTTGAAAGGACACGGTCATAAGGGCACGGACTTCCACCTCTTTGCATATGACCTGGAACTGCTACACGCACCTCCTGTCCAGTCAGCTCAGAAATCTTTGCACCAATCTCGTAAGAGATAGATGGATACTGACGCGTTGCAATATATTTCTTATATTCTTTCTTTGAAAGTGCAGCCTGCTCCTTGGAGATTGCACCCTCAGCAACAGCAATGATTGAGAAACGCTTTCCTTCCTTAGCACGCTTATTTACAGCTGCTGCCACCTTATTGATATCATACGGAATCTCTGGAACAAGAATGATATCTGCTCCGCCTGCAATACCTGCATGAAGCGTAAGCCATCCTACCTTATGACCCATTATCTCCACGATAAAAACACGTCCGTGTGAAGCTGCAGTTGTATGGATACAGTCAATAGTCTGTGTAGCCAGATTGATAGCACTCTGAAAACCAAAGGTAACATCAGTTCCCCACAGATCGTTGTCAATTGTTTTTGGAAGTCCGATGACGTTAAGTCCTTCCTGACGAAGAAGATTTGTCGTCTTCTGGCTGCCATTTCCGCCTAATACTACGAGACAGTCAAGCTTTAGCTTCTTGTAGGTATTCTTCATTGCCTCTACCTTATCAAGACCATTCTCATCCGGGACACGCATCAGCTTAAATGGCTGTCTGCTCGTACCCAAAATCGTACCGCCATTTGTCAGAATTCCTGAAAAATCCTTTGATTTCATAATACGGTAATCCTCATAGATCAGTCCGCGATAACCTTCGATGAAACCAATGATTTCAACATCCTTTCTCTGATTATATAGCGTCTTTGCAACACCTCTCATGGTTGCATTCAAGCTCTGACAATCTCCGCCGCTGGTTAACATTCCAACTCTCATCGTATCTTCCTCCTTATAATTTAGGATTTCAGCTATATCAATGGCAAAACTAACCCATCGTAGTTTTTATTATACAAAAAAAGAGCTGTCGATGCAACAGACAACTCCTAAAAAACTCTTTTTCTTTTGATATATCATTTTTTTGCGCATCCCAGCTTCGAATGCCACCCCCAGACGTTACCTCTGCAGCCTGCTCGGCTCAGGCACCCTCACGGCACACAAGAGATTCTGCTTAATGCTGCTTCGTTCCCGACCTGACATGGTTCACAGAGTCTTGTTGCGTAAGACCCAAACTTCAACGCCACTTACAGAGGGCAGCTCTACAAGTGAAACACCCTCAGCCGGGATATGACCCCCACTATAGCGGATTGAAGGTACAAGGCACCGCTACCGCCCCGGCTGCGCATCCATAATTGTATCGGATATTTCTTCGTTTGTCAAGGGGCGTTTCTTCTTTTTTACCCTGATACGTTTAAAAAACTCTGACAATATCTGCGAGCATTCCTGTTCCAAAACACCCTTTGTGATCGGAATCTGATGATTAAACTGCTGCATATCAAGCAAATTTATAATGGAACCCGCACACCCTGCCTTTGCATTCATTGCACCTATAACCACACGATCAAGACGTGCCTGCACGGCTGCTCCGGCACACATCTGGCATGGCTCAAGCGTCACGTACATCGTACATCCCTCCAGACGCCAATCTCCTAGCTTTTTCGATGCTTTTTTCATAGCTGCAAGCTCTGCATGACCAAGCACTGAGCTTTCTATGTTTCTTCTGTTATAGCCTCTGGCAATGACTTTTCCATCACAAACGATAACACAGCCAATTGGAACTTCATCAATAGCTGCTGCCTTTTTGGCCTGTGTAAGTGCCTGACGCATAAATTTTCGGTCTTCCTTTTCTCTAAGCCTTGCCTGTTCTTCCAAAAGCTGCTCGTTCTCTGTTGCCATTGTTTTCCCTTTCTTCTGTTTTTGATGTGTTTTTAACCAAATGCAGGATTCACCGTTTTTTGTTGATCTGCAACTGTCATCTTTGCTTCCTTTTTTTCACCCTGATCATCTGCCGGAAATACAATCGGCACACACCAGTAGCCAAAGTCTCCTGCTGACGCTTTTTTTGATTTAACGGAGCGAAAACAATAAAAGCCAAACATCTGCGCCATCAATTCCTCACTCTTTTCATAATTGCCAGGCACCCAAAGCTCATAACGTCCTTGTGTCACTTTTGCAAATACAATATAGCGGTACTTCACAAAACTGTACATCAAAAATCCATTATTGCTTAACATCCAATTTGGACGAGGAAGACGGCCAATATCTGCTGGCATTACCTTTAAACAAACTACTGTATCACCTGGAAGCGTCTCAATATGCTGATACGCTGTACTTAACTGTGCCCAAACAGCATCTGCCTTATCTTGTCCCTGTTCTATTTTGTTTGTTTCTTTGCTATCAGTCTCACAGCAAACTTCCATCGTTTGAAGTTCTTCCTGAGGCTGATTTTCCAAAACCTGTTCATCTTCAGACTGTGCTGTTTGTTTTGCTCGATCCTTCTCAAACAGTGAGAGTCCAAAATACTGGTCATCCCAGACAGTTGCATAAGCGTTTGAAAACGGCTTCTGTCTGCCTGCTACAATTCCGCTAAGCTGCTCAAATTTAATCTCACTTCCTGCAAGATAAACGCCGTTATTGATGTACTGGAGCTGTCCTTTTCCATTTTTTACAACCATACGGCCAAGCGGCACACAATCGCAGCCATCCTTTGTATGATAAAAGCCAAATACATGTAAAATTTCAGCCTGCTCATTATTTTTTACAGACAGGAAAATACGCTGTACATCTCCTCTGATTTCTATCTTTGCAAACCCGCAGTTTTCCTTTTTTTGATCACCCTCATACTCAAAAAGATATGAGAGGAAGCGCTGATACTGTGCCATATTGATACCTTCCTTTCCTTATATGTATTCTAAATAAGTACATATGAAAGAAAGGCATCGTTTAGAACAATTTAATTCGCGCTTTTTGACAATGCATCAGAAAGTGCTGCAAACTGCTCAAGTGTCAGCGTTTCTCCACGCACGTTTGCTGCTAAACCAATGCTTTCAAGCACAGCTGCAAGCTCTTCCTTTGATTTGTTTAAACCGCCTACGTTATATAGGCCATTTACTAGTGTTTTTCTTCTCTGATTAAAGGATGCTCGTATAATGTCAAACATCAGCTTTTCATTTTTTACTGCCACTGGTTTTTTATGACTTGTCAGACGGATAACAGCGCTTCCGACATTTGGTCTTGGCATAAAACAGTTTGGCGGAACATTTGCCACGATATATGGTTCTGCATAAAACTGTACAGCAAGAGACAATGCACCATAATCCTTTCCGCCAGGAAGTGCCTGCATACGCTGTGCGACCTCCTTTTGTACCATAACAGTCACACTCTCCATAGGTACATGACTCTCAAATAATCCCATTAAAATTGGTGTAGTAATATAATACGGAAGATTTGCAACTACCTTGATGCGTTTTCCCTCGCACTTTTCTTCCACGAGCTTGTTAATATCAAGCTTAAGAACATCATTATGAATAACCGTAACATTATCATATGCAGACAGCGTGTCCTGTAAAATCGGAATCAGATTGTCATCGATTTCAACTGCAAATACATGTTTTGCAGATTCGCACAGATATTGGGTCAGTGTTCCAATTCCCGGTCCAATCTCAAGTACATAATCCTCTGGTGTGATCTCTGCTGCACGCACAATCTTATCAAGCACATGCGTATCAATCAGAAAGTTCTGACCAAATTTCTTTGCAAAATGAAACTGGTATTTCTGTAATACCTCTATTGTATTCTTTGGATTTCCTAATTCAGCCACAGTTTTCCTCCAATCGGTACAGTCTTTTGGCATTTGCAAGCGTTGTCGTAATAACAGTTTCCTCAGACACCTGCTTGATCTGTGCCAGTTGCTTTACTACTTCTTTTAAATACATTGAATTATTACGTTTTCCGCGATACGGCACAGGTGCCAGATATGGACTGTCTGTCTCAAGCACAATCGAAGAAAGCGGAATTTCTGATGCCACCTCTTTAATTACCCTGGCATTTTTAAAGGTAAGCACGCCTCCTATTCCAATGAAAAATCCCATTGAAATATACTCCTTTGCCATAGGCGCTGCATAAGAATAGCAATGAATTACGCCAGTATTTCCTGCCTTAGCAGCCTCTCTCATTATATCCATAGTGTCCTTTGCTGCTTCTCTGCTGTGTATAATAACCGGCAGATCAACCTCTCTTGCAAGTTCAAGCTGGCGTTCAAACCATTTCTTCTGAACTTCTCTCGGTGAGTTGTCCCAATAATAATCAAGTCCGATCTCACCAATTGCCACTACCTTTTTTTCCTGTGCAAGGCTTCGCAGCGTCTCAATATCTTCCTCTGTCATATCAGCTGTGCTGTCTGGATGAACACCAACGGCAGCATATATCTGCGGCCACTTTTTTGAAAGAGCAACCGCACTTTTTGAGGATTTTACAGACGCACCAACGTCCGTGATACAACAAATGCCGGAGGAGAAAATCTCCCCCAGCAATGTATCGCGATCCTCATCAAATGCATCATCATCATAATGCGCATGAGTATCAAAAATCATTTTATATTCCTCTCTGTTACAATCCGAAAAATTTATTCGATTGTCTCTGCAATCTCTGCTGCCGGTGCTTCCTGCACATCAGCTGCTGGTGTATCTGGCTGAGCCGGCGTATCTGGCTGAGCTGGTGTATCTGGCTGAGCCGGTGTATCTGGCTGAGCCGGTGTATCTGGCTGAGCTGGTGTATCTGGCTGGGCCGGTGTATCTGGCTGGGCCGGTGTATCTGGCTGAGCCGGTGTATCTGGCTGAGCCGGTGTATCTGGCTCTGTCGGCACTGTATCTGGCTGCGCTGGTGTATCTGGCTCTGTTGGCTGCGTTGGTGCCGGCTTTGGCTGTGTCGGCTGCGTCGGTGCCGGCTTTGGCTGCGTTGGCTGCGTCGGTGCCGGCTTTGGCTGCGTCGGCTGCGGCTTTGGCTGTGTCGGCTGCGGCTTTGGCTGTGTTGGCTGTGGCTTTGGCTGCGTCGGTGCCGGTGACGTAGATGGCTGTGTTTGTACTGCTGTTGTAGTTGTCGTTGTCTCCTCTGCAGTAGTTGCCTTTGTTTTTTCTTCAGTCGTTTTTTCTTCTGTTGTTTCTGCCTCAGTACTTGTTTCTGCCTCAGAAGAAGTTTCCTTTTCTGTACTTGTCTCTTCCTCTGTAGAAGTCTCTTGCTCTGTTGTCTCCTGCGCAGTGCTTGTCTGCTCCTCAGTTGTCTGAACAATTGTCTGTGGAAGCTTCTTTTTATCCTGCTTTGTTGCAGTAAGCATCTTTGCTGTCGCAATGCCCACAACCACAATACCAACAAGACAAATTAAAATCATTCCTCCAAGGATTTTATTTGCAATCGACTTTTTCTTTACCGGCTTCTCATCTGATTGGTCTGAAAAATAGGCTTCATTATTTTCATTATCATATGGACCACTTTCCGCCTCATATCCATCATCATACTGTTCTTCCTCGTAAGAACCATCATCGTACTCATCATCCTGATAAGTATCATCATACTGTTCCTCCTCGTAAGAACCATCATCCTGATAATCACTATCATCGTACTCATCTGATGACAGCTCATCATACTCCTGTAAATCTCTGCGCTTAAAAACAGTGCCTACGCTAGTAGCCACCAGACTCTTGCCACAAATCGGGCATACTCTGGTTCCTTCCTCAAGCTTCGCACCACATTTTGGACATATCATCCTCTGATTCCTTTCTGATTATCCTTATTTTGTAATTTCTGCAAATTCATCAGCTTTTCACTGTTCCAGCTGATTTAATGCATTCTCCACGCGTGCATAGCATGCCTGCACATCTGGCCACATAACCTTTGCCTGCTCCATATCACCTGCTCTTAAAGCCTCTGTGATCTCATAGCTTACTTCAAACAACGACTTAAAACCCAGGTTTGCACAAATTCCTTTAAGTGTATGTGCCGCACGAAATGCAGTCTCAACGTCACCTGCATCCATCGCCTGTGTTAACTGACTCATGCTTGGATCCTTCTTAAACATTAATGCAAATTTTTGTATTCTTGCTTCGTTCATGAGGCGCTTGAGAACGTCTTCATAATCTCCACCCATTGCCTCATAGCACTCTTTTATTGTCATGCTCTCTCCAATCTATTAATGTAACTATAGTTTCCATTTTCATTTTGTATTCTACTCTATCATTTATAAAATTTCAACCTGTTTTCGTTGCTTCCTACAAATAAAATGGCTATCTCAAAGTTTCAACAATTTTACTTGGATTATCTCTCATAATACGACTTGTGTAAAGTCGCCCCATATGCTTCTTCAAATATTCACAGCACTCCCCCATATGAGAGGCACGTCCCCTCAAATTGTGGGCATCGCTTGCAACATAATGAAGCATATCCTCCTGCATTAGCTTTTTACAAAAACGCTGTGCACCAAGTCCATTTCTTCCAATCACAGCATCTGCATTGACCTGCATCTCGCACCCCATTTCGATAAGATCTGCGATAAAATCAAAATCTTTTCTCAGCGCACGATAACGCTCAATATGGGCAATAATCGGATAATAGCCTGCTGTCAAAAGAGCATCAGCTCTCTCTTTTATAAAAGCTCTTGTACTGCTGCTTGAAAACTCAGTAAGTACATAGCGTGAATCTGCAAGTGTTGGACGAAGATCTCTATCTAATGTCTCCACCATCTCCATATTGGCATGAAATTCACAGCCCAAATACAGACGGATATTCCTATTTCTTGTTTCATCAACAAGCGTATCATACGCGCTCCAAATATCCTCCATATCAGGTTCAAACATTTCTTTTCGAAAATGTGGTGTCAAAATAATTGTCTCAACACCAGCGTCTATTTCCTTTTCAATCATCGAAAGGGCCATGTCCATATCCTTCGCTCCATCGTCCACCCCTGGCAGAATATGGCAGTGAATATCGTACAAATCTCTCATAAATCTCTTTCCTTATCTATTACTTTCCCTTACATTTCAACGTTATTCTAGCATTTGTTAAGTGCCCTTGTCAACCGCTGAAAATTAGAAGAAATCATTCTTATAAAAGGGTCGGAATAAGGTGATAAATGTGCCAAAAGTGATTGTTTTTTACACATGACTTTTGTATAATAATGCTGTAATTTGAGACTGGCAAAAATCGGCAGGCCAAATAATAAAAACAAATGAATGGAGGTTTCATTATGTTAGTAAACACAAAAGCGAGAGTCGGTGTATTTTCTATCGCATTAGGCGCATACCTTCCGCAGTTCCCATCATTAGTACCGGAGTTCGAGTCACAGTATGCAGCATTCAAAAAAACTCTTCCAGATACCGTAGAGGTTATTGACGGCGGAATGGTTACCACAAAGGAGCAGGCTATGGAAGCCGGAGATAAGTTCCGTGCAGCAGATGTTGATCTGGTATTTCTCCAGATGCTGACCTACGCTACCTCCTACAACATGCTTCCAGCAATCCGTGATCTTGATGTTCCGGTTGTTTTAGTAAATGTTCAGAAGTTAAAGGCATTAGATTATGAGCATACCGATATCGCATCCTGGCTCGGTGAAGGCTATGCATGCGGCGCTGTAGGTGAGGCAGTTGCAGACCTTGAAAGAGCTGGAAAACGACATGCTGTTATCACTGGTGTTGTTGAGGGCGGTGATCCTGGTGTTCAGGCAGAAATCGAAGACTGGTGTAAAGCAGCTCAGGTAAGAAGAAGATTCCGTGACACAAATATTGCACAGATTGGAAGACCATATCCTGGTATGATGGATCTTTACATTGATGAGACAAATCTGTATAACAGAATGTTCTTATACACAAAGCAGTTTGACTGGGAAAAAATGTGGGCTATCGCAGATGATATTACTGATGAGGATGCGATCCGCGCAAAGGCTCAGGATATTCTGGATACCTTCGAGATTGAGGGCGGCGGCACCATCGAGAAGGTTTGGGATATGGCAAAATATGTTGTTGCTTTTGAGAAGTGGGTTAAGGATGAGCACCTTGGACTGATCGCATCTCACTATGACGGATTTGCACAGGGCAAGGCTGGTGTTCTTGACAGTATGCTTATTCCAGCATTCTCTATGTTAATCAAGCAGGGAACTGCATGTGCCGTAGAGGGTGACATGAAGGTTGCCATGGCAATGAGTATCTTAAAAACAATTTCTGGAACAGGACAGCTTTCTGAAATGTACTCCATCGACTTTAACGATGACATCTGTATCATTGGTCACTCTGGAAGCGGCGATGCTGATATCTCTGCAAAGAAGCCAACCATGAAGATCGTTAAGGTATTCCACGGAAAGACAGGTGGCGGCTATCTGACACAGTTCTATCCATATACTGGTCCTGTTACCTACCTGGCAATCACACAAGATGCTGATGGTCACTTCAAGTTTGTTGTAGCAGAAGGTGTTAACGAGGACGGACCGATCCTTTCCTTTGGTGATACAAACATGAGAACACGCTTCACCTGCGGTGCAAGAGAATTTGTAAATCGTTGGAGCGAAGCTGGCCCAACTCATCATATGGCAGCAGCAACTGGAAGACATATTGATACCATCTTGAAGGTAGCAAAGATCTTAAATGTTCCTGTTGAAATTGTAACTAGATAATTACAATTCAAAGATACCAGGGTCAAAAGCTCCAAAAGCCGTTCGTGCTTGCACGATTAGGTTTTTGAGCTTGGGACCCGCAAAAACATGAGGA
>NZ_JAJEQN010000069.1:0-8842 GCF_020687335.1 Anthropogastromicrobium aceti | reverse complement strand
GGGGTTTGAGTCCGATGGAGTATAGACGCAGTCTTGGAATTGCTTAATTCAGGTCCAAGAAAGCGTCCGCACCCCCTGATTGACTTAAATATTGCTACATTTTTATTTACGAGATCAAGCCTTGTCTCTCCCGGTTTCTGTCCCGCTCCGGCAGATATGACAACAATTGCAGCATCAGCCACATCATCATAATCTCCGGCATATATTTTCATCGTACTCGCAAATGGAATACCATGACTGATATCTATCGCTTCTCCTTCTGCCTTATTCTTATCTGCATCGATAAGGGCAATCTCTGTAAACAAGCCACTCTGCATCAGAGCAAATACCGATGCAGAACCAACAAAGCCACAGCCTATCATTACTGCTTTTTTGAATTAATCACTTTCTTCTTCGTAATAATCTCATCTCCTTAATAATTCTCTTCATGTACTTCAAAATAGCTCTGTGGATGATTACATACCGGACATACTTCAGGCGCCTTAGTTCCTACCACAATATGTCCGCAGTTACGGCATTCCCATACCTTAACTTCGCTCTTTTCAAATACCTGTGAAGTTTCAATATTCTTAAGAAGTGCACGATATCTTTCCTCATGGTGCTTCTCAATCTCACCTACTGCCCTGAATTTTGCTGCAAGCTCAGGGAATCCTTCTTCCTCAGCTGTTTTAGCAAAGCCTTCATACATATCTGTCCACTCATAATTTTCGCCTTCTGCCGCTGCCGCCAGGTTTTCCTTTGTATCACCAATTCCTGCTAATTCCTTGAACCACATCTTTGCATGTTCTTTCTCATTATCTGCAGTCTTTAAAAACAATGCTGACATCTGCTCGTAACCTTCCTTTTTCGCTACAGAAGCAAAATAGGTATACTTATTTCTTGCCTGTGATTCCCCTGCAAATGCCTCCTGTAAATTCTTCTCTGTCTGTGTTCCTGCATATTTGTTTGCTGCCATCTCTTTTACCTCCGTTTTCTTTACTACTTTTTCAAAATCTGATGCCGGGTGCTTGCACAAAGGACATATAAAGTCATCTGGTAATTCCTCGCCTACATATTCATATCCACAAATTCTGCAACGCCATATTGTCTGACTGTCCTCTGTTTTTCCAACCTCCTGTGGCTTAGGCTTAATATTATTCTGATAATAATCATATGTTACTGAAGGAACATTGCTTAAAACTTCCATATCGGTTATCTCACCGATAAACATCGTATGTGAACCCAAGTCCTCTGTTTTAGTAACTGTCACAGAAATGTATGCATTTGTACCTTCTGTAATATAATAAATACCATTTGTGCCCCTGGCACACTGCTCAAATGCTTCAAACTTATTGGTATCTCTTCCTGATTGGAAGCCAAAATGTTTGAACAATTCAAATTGTGCCTTCTGACTTAAGACTGATACAGTAAATTTTCCGGTTCTTTGAATCATATCATGCGTATAATTTGCCTTATTTACACAGATACTTAACTGGTTTGGTTCCGAAGCTACCTGAATGGCTGTATTAATGATGCATCCGTTATCTTTTTCTGCTTCTTTAGCGGTCAATATAAACAGTCCATAACTCAACTTATACATTGCTTTCCTATCCATGCTGTTCCTCCTTTACCTTCTCCCTGCATTTCGGGCAAATGCCTTTAAATGAAATATCATAATCCACAAATTCAATTCCATGAGTGTTATGAATTCTTTCCAACAAATCCGGTATTTGATCCATATCCACATCAAAAACTTCACCACACTTTATACATCTTACATGGTAATGATTTTTCAATGTAAAATCAAATCGGTTCGATCCATCCGGAACTTCAACCTTTCTTAATGCACCTTCCTCTACCAATATATCAAGATTTCTATATACAGTTCCTTTTCCAATTGTTGGATATGCTTCTTTTATAAATTCATACACTTCATTTGCCGTAACGTGTCTTCTCATTTCGTATACGGTATTTCTTACAAGATCTTTTTGAATGGTATTTCTCCTACTTGTCATTTGTCCTCCTTATTAGGATTAGTTCTTAATAAGGATTGTATACCACTATCATCCTTTTGTCAATAAAAATAGTAATAATTCTCATTATTATAAAAGCTACCAAACTGAGCATCTTTTACCTGAATAACTATTTTATTTTGCGTTCAAATACATATTCTGAATCTGAAGATAAATCAGTCCTAAACGAATATCCGAGTCTGTCAAATTTCTGAATCTCCACCGGATTTTCAATATTATTTTCCGCTATGAATCTGACCATTTCACCACGAGCCATCTTGGCATAGGTACCTTTTGTTACCAATTTATCTCCGGATAACTCACAAAATAAAATCGTAATATATCTGTCCTGTGGTGTCAGATACTTTTCTATACATTTTGAGTATTCTTTTGATGCAAGATTAATGATAATCCTACTGTCATCGATTACTGAGCGGTATAACAATTCTCCCCAGTACTCATACAGATTTTTTGCATCTCCAATTCCAATCTTTACCTGCATTTCAAGACGATAAGGAGTCACACCATCCATTGGTTTTAAAATGCCATAAAACGCAGACAAGATTCTTAAATGATTTTGCAAATACTCAAACTGCTGGATTTCAAACACAGATGGTGCCATATATTGAAATGCAATCCCTTCATATGCTAAAACAGCCGGAGTAAGCCTGTTATAAAGATTCATATTTTCCAATCTGTTAAAGTTCTGCTCTGCAATCTTGTCATTACATTTCCAGATAGCTTTCAGTTCTTCTTTTGATTTGCTTTTCATCCAGTTTAATACTTCTGCTGTCTTATCAATATAGACAGGCAATTCAACCGTAGCTAAATTATCGGTATCTACAATCATCTTTTTTGCAGGTGATAAAATAATCTTCATTATGCCAATTCCTTAAGCATATTTTCAGAATCATCTGCCGCCTTGACTTTATCATTTGCCTTTATAATGATTCCATGCTCATCAATAAGATATGTAGTTCTTACTACACCCATAGATACTTTTCCATAATTTTTCTTTTCTTTCCAGACATCATATGCTTCAATAACTTTACGCTCCGGATCTGCTAATAGCGTAAATGCCAGTCCGTATTTTTCTTCAAATCTCTTGTGAGACGCTACAGAGTCCTTGCTTACTCCGAGAATAACAGCTCCCTTCTCAGTAAACTGTGGATAACGCTCAGAAAAGCCACATGCCTGCTTCGTACATCCTGGTGTATTATCCTTTGGATAAAAATATAAAATTATTTTTTTACCTAAATAATCACTTAATTTATGCACTTCTCCGTTCTGATCCGGCAATTCAAAATCCGGTGCTTTTATTCCTAACTCTAACATTTACTATTCCTCCGCTTTTGTATTTTCCACCTGCTTTCTTGTTCTTTTATTACCTGAAATCATTTTATGTCCCGTATACATAGACATGATCATACATATAAGAGTGCTACACGCAAAATACCTATGACCTGATTTGGATCCCTTATATCCAGTATAAAAAGTTCCAATCATAGTAATTAACGCTCCGATTGACCAATACTTATGTGCTTTCATTTTATACCTCCAAACTGATTAAGCTGTTTCCAAAATAAATATCTCTGGATCATTAACAATATTATACATTCTATACATCACTTTCGACAAGCAGAGAAAGAAAAATAATCAATCCAAATACAAAAGTATGTATCACGATAATTCTTGCATTACCTTGACGCATCCTTTCGTATTGTATTTTTTTATTCTTCTTAATGACAGCTATGGTTTCCACATCCATGCTCACCACATGTATGTCCTTCCCCATGGTTGTGCTCATGGAGAGAATACTTCGCATCAATCTTAAATGTCTCTGTGTGTCCAAAGTGTTGGAAAATCTGTCCATTTTCATATGTTACTGCTATTCTCATGATACCTTCTCATTTTTCTACTGCATATTTTTGGTAAATCTCCTGTTTGTAACACCCTCCAAAGCTGCAGTCGCTGCTCTTACCGTCACAGATTATGAAATCCCCACCCTCAATTTTAAGCGGATGTCCATCAATGAGAGCATCTGCTATTTTCTTTCTGGCAATCTCGTAAATCCGTTGGACCGTCGTTCTTGCGATCTGCATAGATTCTGCACACTGCTCCTGACTGTAACCTTTCTTGTCCAAAAGACGGATTGTCTCGTACTCATCTACCGTCAGAACAATGGGCATTTTTTTCTCAGTATCATCTGCCGGAAGAAATTCTAAAACATTTGTGAAATGGCAGACTTTTCTGCATTTTACTGGTCTCGGCATATTTTTGCCGGGGACAGGCACTGGATGGACCGTGAAGCTGCAGTAGCGCTAAAAAAATTAAAAATGGTGTCAATGCCCTCTCGGGCTTATACCTCATTTCTACGGTACCCCCTTCAAAAATCTAGGTTTTATGCAGTTTTCAGAGCCTGTTTTTGCAGGTATTTATCCGAATATTCTGACAACAGCCGTTTTTCGTGCATGTTAACATTTTGGACATATTTAATGAGGTATACTTACCCTTGACACTGAATTAAGTATAGCACTAAATACAACCGTTGTCATCCTATTTTTTCACTCTCTTGATAAGTTGAGCTGAGCAATAACACGCTACCCTCTCGTGCTGCTGCTCAGACTCCTCTGCGCAAAATGTATACTTTTGTTTATAGAGCTTTTATAAAGTTTATATTTTTTTGCCGGAGACAGGCACTTTTTTTCACCTTCGAGCTCTTTTGGGTCAGTTCTGCAAACTGGAAGTTGTTATTGTAAATCATTTTTTGATATTTCAATCGATGGATAGTGCTCTAAACTTGTTAAGTCAACATCTAATGGAGTAACGTATTCCATATAAAATTTTTCAGGATTTTTATCTTGCAATTTTTTAAGTTTATTCTTAATTTTTTCCTCCTCTGTAGAAACAAAAACCACTGATACTACTCCTACCTTTTCACTTGGATTCATTCTGCTATCTTCAACATTTCCACATAAAATCATTCTAACTGTATTCATAATAATCCTCCTCCGCATATAACTTCCGATTTGTAAACCATAAACTCAAATTACAGATTCCTACAATTTGCAAATCATTATATACTCTTCGTCATTCTCATCGACAATTTCAAATCCTACTTTTAGATACATATGAACTGCATAATTCATCTTCTGAACAGATAATGACACTTGCTTATATCCTTGCATTTTCAGTTTTTTTAGCATCTGCTCCATTAGATTAGTTCCAATACCATAGTTTCTATACTGTTTTAAAAGTGAAATTGCAAATGATGGTGTTTCAGCATCAATATGTCCATAATCATTCATAATACGACACCATACTGCACCAACAATTTCATTATTGGCTTCAGCAACCAAACACAAGTCTCCTTTATTCTTACCAAAATCTTTAACATACACCTGTAATTCTGGTTGATTTATAATCTCTTTTGGTGGTATAGGAACCCCTTCTGGAATAAAAATTGCTTCGTATAAAAAAGTATTTAGCACCTTGGACTCGTTTTGTCTTAATTCTCTTATTGAATAATCCATATAAACCTCCGATTTATTTTTTATAAATCAGTTGCTATTCCACACATCCAAACACCTCCACAAACAACGATTTGTCGCTCACAAGCAAAAGTATTATACCACATCTTTACGAATTTTTCTACCACTTCGACTATACTCACAACTTAATGACTTCTTGAATACTTGCCGAAAAAGAAAAACTGCCATCGACTGACAGCAGTTTTCTTTCGGTTGGTACTCCGTTAGGAATACACAATGTCATTCAATTTTTTGCCGGGGACAGGCACTGGATGCGCCTTGAAATGGAGAGCACTTTTGTGGAGATAAATGATACTTGATAAAAGCTGTCTGTTCTGGCCATATAGAACCCTCAGACAAATTCTTATCAAGCAACCACTGATCCTCAACAGATAAAACTTTTGTTTCTCCCTTTTCATTTACTAATGTAACCGATACCTTGGCTTTTTCTCCAGGCTGCAATTCCTCGCAACCATAATCTCCGTCAAATATATGTTTTATTTCCCACGCCATCATATACATCCTCCTATCTGGTGTTTGGTAATTCTTCCGTAAATGAAATATATTGTTTTATAAAGATTTTTAATTATCTCTGTAAATTCCATATTTTTGATCTCCTTTCCTTCTATATGCGTTTTGTTTGAGTGTCCGAACCATTTTTACTTCTGGATATATAGTAACATGCTTCCTCATATTTTTCAACTAATTGTTTTTTCTGATGTAAATTCTCCAACTAAGTTACTGTTTGCATATCAAGAAGTATTCCTATCAAACAACATTCATATCCAGCAACAAAAGTTTCCTCCTGATATTAAAAAACAAAAGTTCCTTCCCGATATTGAAATTTGATAGGAATTGTGTTATAACGAAAAAAAATGAATTGGGAGTTAAAGATTTTCTATGAATACGATAAAAGAAATTCTACATAAAAAAAGAGAAGCAACAGAAAAACATATCAAACAGCTTCAACAGGAAGGAAAACAAGGTATCCGCTATACTGCTATGATACCAGATATTCCATTTCTAATATTGGGGCTATTAAGTGATATTGGTTGGGCAATACATCTTATAGCAGGTATTATTTACTTTTATAGAAACGGTTTTCACCATATGTTAGACGCGCAAAACCGCAACTTTAAATGGGCGTGTCAACGCCCATCTGTTAATTTTAAAGGCAAGATTTTTATGATTCAAGCCGTGAAATAAAATTCAAAAGGAGGATCTTTATGTTAACAATCTCAAATAATCCAACTCGAAAAGGCCTTTCTGTATTCCGCCCTAATGTTATTTATTCTACTGCATCCGGTGTTGAATTGACAATGGATATGCTGATTCCCCAACGAGCCGATACTGACCCTTCTCGCAATCCAGTTATTGTATTTATTCAGGGAAGTGCATGGCATTTTCCTGATACGACCTACGAAATTCCTCAATTAGCTCGTTTTTCTGCCGCTGGATACACAGTTGCTACTGTACGACACCGCAATATTGATGACGGCTATCCAGCACCCGCCTTCTTGCAGGATGTAAAAACAGCAATCCGTTTTTTAAGAGCACACGCTGACCAATTTCAAATTGATGACAAGCAAATCTATTCATTCGGCACTTCCTCTGGTGGTAATACTTCTTTGCTTCTTGGACTCACTGGCGATGACAGCCGTTTTAAAACAAGCGAATATGCAGAATACTCTGATTCTGTTTGCGCTGTCATCGATTGCTTTGGGCCGACTGATCTAACCGCAATGATGCCGCAAGACCCAGCTCTCCTTGATCCAGAAACATCTAATATGATCAATGCCTTCTGTGGTGGTACCTATAATCCTAAAATTTTACAATTAGTAAGTCCTATTTTTTATGTTGAAAAAGGAAAAAATTATGTTCCATTTCTAATTGCGCATGGAAATGCAGACCCTTTAGTGCCTTTCTCTCAGAGCGAACAAATGGTGAAACGTCTTGAAGAATGTGGTGCGGATGTTAGTTTTATCTGCGTCGATCATGCTGAACATGAAGGATCCTTCTGGAGTTTGCCGCTTCTTGATCTTTTTATTGAATTTTTCAACCGACAGTCAAAGCTTCATTTATAATTGTAATACTATACTATTTTCTAATTAGGTGAAAATTGTATATGCAATATTACAAAAGGCTTGACAAATCAGAAATAAAGACATTCGACAAACTTATGGAATTGGAGAATTTGCTATGAATTATGCTTTTCGAAATGGAAAAATTTTGGATGGAACAAAAGAAATGAAAATCCAACAGGGGCTTTGTATTCTGGTAGAAAACGGAATCATCACCGATTTGATACCAGATGCGAATGCAGATCTTCACAATTATAAGGTGATTGACCTTCACGGACAATACATTCTTCCTGGACTAATCAATATGCATGTTCATCTTGCTGGAAACGGAAAGCCTCAGAAAAAGCAGCGCGATAATGAAAAGCTAGTCAAAACCATTATGAGTTCCTCGCTTACCAGAACAATCGCATATAAAATGGTAGCAGGATTTGCGAAAGATGAATTGTTCAGTGGTGTCACAACCATCCGAACAGTTGGTGGACTCGGCAATTTTGATACTCGTCTGCGCGATGAAATTGAATCCGGCACTAAACTTGGCCCTCGCATTCTTGCTGCAAATCAGGGAATCTCCGTTCCAGGTGGTCATATGGCTGGATCGGTTGCAGTTGCCGCATCGACCATTCCAGATGCACTGAAACAACTTGAAAAAGCGAAGCAAGAAAAGGTTGATTTAATCAAACTTATGATTACCGGAGGTGTATTGTTTTGCTAGGGACAGGCACCAATGTCGTGGTCTTACTATTTATTCCGGATTAGCAGGAGCTATTATTGGAATATTTCAAATCGTAATATATGCAGGCGTTTCACCAGAACTTGTATGGATAGTAATTGGTGGAATTTTAAACTTTATTTCAGGATTACCAATTTATCTCTCATTTAAAAAGGAATTTTTTATGGAGTACAATAGCTCCTGGGGGAATGAAGTGGTTTTCGCCCTTTCCACTAACAAGGCGAAACGCAAAACCGCAACTTTAAATGGGCGTGTCAACGCCCATCTGTTAATTTGAAAAGCAAGATTTTTATGATTCAAGCCGTGAAATAAAATTCAAAAGGAGGATCTTTATGTTAACAATCTCAAATAATCCAACTCGAAAAGGCCTTTCTGTATTCCGCCCTAATGTTATAAAATTTTTAGGCTTCAACCCAGGGGCTTGCCCCTGGGTTGAAGCCAAGAAATATTTTTCTAAATCTTTAATGTCGATATCTTCTGAATATACATTACAGATCTAACAACATAAAA
>NZ_JAJEQN010000068.1:0-9343 GCF_020687335.1 Anthropogastromicrobium aceti | reverse complement strand
GCCGCCCTGACCATTTCCGTCACGTCTCTGACCATCTCTCTGGCCGTAGCCGCCCTGACCGTTTCCGTCACGTCTCTGACCATCTCTCTGGCCGTAGCCGCCCTGACCGTTTCCGTCGCGTCTCTGACCATAGCCGCCCTGATTATTTCCGTCACGTCTCTGGCCATCTCTCTGACCGTAGCCGCCCTGACCGTTTCCGTCACGTCTCTGACCATAGCCGCCCTGATTATTTCCATCACGTCTCTGACCATCTCTCTGGCCATAGCCGCCTTCTCTTCTCTGACCGCCCTGGCCATTTCCATCACGTCTCTGACCATCTCTCTGGCCATAACCGCCTTCTCTTCTCTGACCGCCCTGGCCATTTCCATCGCGTCTTTGTCCATTCTGACCATTTCCGCCATCACGTCTGGAATTATCTCTTCTATTTCCATCGTTTGTGGATTTTGAATCATTTCTGTCGTTTTTTGTATTTTCTCTTGTCATAGTCTCCTTCGGTGCCTCAGTCTTTGCCATCTCCTGTGCTTTTTCTGCCGGCTTTGTGCTCTCTGTTCTCTCAGCAGCCTTTTCCTGCTTATCGACAGACTTTTCTGCCTTGTCACCTTCCGGCTTCTTCGCACTGTCTGGACGCTTCTTTTTAGAAATTGGCTTTGTGCTGTTTTCCGGATGAAACAACAGACGAAGCTTTTTCTTTGGTGCGCCATCCTTGTCAGCTGCAGCATCAGCTGGCTCTGCTGGCTTTTTGAATGCCTTACGCACTTCTTCTACCATTGTATCCTGAAGCATAGTTGCTCTTGTTACACCACTCATACCCTTGCTGGAGCATAAGCTGATAATTTCACTTTCTTCTCTTTTTAATTCCTTGGCTAAATCATGGATGTTCAGTTTTGCCATAAATGTATCACCGACCCTTTTCTTTACTTATTGTCCAACTGTTTCTCTATTGCTTTCGCAAAACCGCCGTCAAGAACTGCAAGCGATGCACGAAACTCCTTTCCGATTCCGTGACCGAGCAGTCCCTTCTGCGAGTAACATGCAAAAGGTACCTGATAATACTTACACATATCACTAAACTTCTTTTTCGTGTTATCAGAAGCATCCTCTGCCACAATAATCAGACGTGCCTTTCCTGTCTTCACTGCCTTTTCGGCTGCAAATTCGCCACTCGCAATTTTACCTGCGCGTTCTGCTAATCCCAAAAGGGATATTACTTTATCGTTCAATCTGCTCCAACTCCTTTTTCAGATCATCGTAGCATTGCTGCGAAACCTCTGTTTTTAAAGCTCGTTCAAGAGCTTTTTTCTTTCTGGCCAGCTCAAGACAGGCCATACTACTGCATATATATGCACCTCGTCCATTTTTCTTGCCAGTCAGATCAAATCCAATCGTTACCCTTTCAGGATCCTCACTCGGTGAGCAAACGATACGGATCAGTTCCTTTTTACTTTTTCTTTCCCCGCATCCCACACACTGACGCATCGGAATTTTTTTTACAGCGGCCACTCTATCACCTCTTATTCCTGAACCTCATTGTCCTGTGCTGTCTCCTCGGACTGCTCAGTTTCTTCTGCTGCGCTAAAGTCGATCTCATCAAACAGACCTTCCTCCTCAGCCTGGCTCTCACTCTTGATATCAATCTTATAGCCTGTCAGCTTTGCAGTCAGACGTGCGTTCTGACCTGCCTTGCCAATAGCAAGTGACAGCTGGCTATCTGGAACTACAACAAGCGCTGAATGCTCATCATCATCAACTGCTACGAAAATAACCTTTGATGGGCTGAGTGCATTCTCAATAAACTGTGCTGCATTCTCATCCCAATTGATGATATCAATTTTCTCGCCGCCAAGCTCATCTACAACAGCATTTACACGAGAGCTGTTAACACCTACACATGCACCAACAGCATCTACGTTCTCATCATGAGAACAAACAGCCATCTTTGTTCTTGATCCAGCCTCTCTGCTGATTGCCTTGATCTCAACAGTTCCGTCCTTAATCTCGGCAACCTCAGCCTCAAACAATCTCTTTACTAACTCCGGACGAGAACGGGAAAGAAGAATCTTTGGTCCCTTCGGCAGATCCTTTACTTCTACGACATAGAATTTCATTCGGGTATTGACCTTATATTCCTCACCCTTAATCTGCTCGCCTGCCATTAAGGTAGCCTCTGCCTTTCCAAGATTTACACTGACATTTACGGTAGTTGACTTTCCATCCTCGCCTCTACGCTCAAAATGTCTTGAAATTACACCGCTTACTAAATCTCTCTCCATTAATTTATAGCGCTCATAAACAGCACGATTTTCTTCCTCTCGCAGCTTCTGAAGGATAATTGCTTTTGCAATCTGTGCAGCAATGCGGCCAAACTCCTTGGAATTTACCTTTACATAAACGGTAGAACCATAAACAGCCCTCTTGTCAAGAATCTTTGCATTAGGAAGACTGATCTGAGTCTGCTGATCTTCTACATTCTCTACTACTTCCTTTGCCATATTGATCTCATACTCGCCTGTATTGTAATCCATATTTACGACAATATTGTCGCTCTTTCCAAAATGATGCTTACAAGCCTGAACAAGTGACTCCTCGATTGCCTTTAAGACAACTTCCTTTCTGATATTCTTCTCTTTTTCAAGGACATTTAATGCTTCCATCAATTCCGTATTCATTATGTTCTCTTTCCTTTCTCTATTTCCTTATCCACTCTTCACAAAGCAATGCAATATGAGTGAATCGTTACCTTGCTTTTAGAAATCTAGCGCCAGACGAATCAACGCAATGTTGCTTCTTTCAAGCACCAGTGTTTTTTCATCCTCCAGCATAAGGGTAACGGTTATCTTGTCGTATGCGTTAAGCAGCCCGGTATATTCCTTACAGCCTTCTACTGCACGAAACAGTCGAACTTCAACTTCTTCACCAATGCTTCTTGCAAAATCCTTATCCTTCTTTAATGGTCTTCCAAGACCCGGAGAGCTTACCTCTAAAATATAGCTTTCTTCAATACAGTCATCTGTATCTAAAATAGGATCTGCCTCACGGCTTACCACCTCACAGTCATCTACTGCGATACCGCCCTCTTTGTCAATGTAGACACGCAGATACCAGCTTCCTGCCTCTTTAACATACTCCACATCAACCAGCTCAAATCCATGCTTCTGTGTGATCGGCAAAAACAGATTTTCTGCATATGCTTCAATCTCTTCTTTTCTTCTCATACTCCTGCCCTTTCCCGCCGCAAGCCTAATTCTTGCCGTTTGCTGCAGCGTATCTGCCTGTTTTGCAACTACTCTCTGAATAGTTATATTTTCTTGTGGGTATTTACATAGAAAGAGTGGACTCGCAAGCCCACTCTTTACCATAAAAACCTATATAACCTTTATAACATATATTTTCCTAAAGGTCAAGTGTTTTTTAGTCTCCAATAATGTTTACAACGCGAACAGGTTCAGTACTGTAATTGTATTTACTGATAGTTACCTGACCAAGAGACAAAGCTGCATGAAGAATTTTGCCGTCTCCAAGATACATAACAACGTGATCAATTGTTCCTGTTGCATCAGCATAAAACAAAAGATCACCTGGCTTTGCTTCGTTAAGTGTAATCTGTGTGCCTCTTGTTGCCTGCTCACGCGATGTTCTTGGAAGAGAAAAGCCTGCACTCGCATAACACTGCTGTACGAAGCTTGAACAGTCAATTCCTCCTGTCAGACTTGTTCCGCCATACACATATGGTGTTCCAATATACTGCTCACCAAATGTTAAGATCTGCTGACGTGTCGGAGAACAATCTGAAATGCTGCTCCACGGAATTGCCTCAACAAGATAAAAGCCTGTCTTTACATAGTCCTCATTTATATAACCATATGTACTGTTAAATGCAATTTTCAGCCAGTCTCCGTCTTTTTCTTCCACTACCTGCTTTTCGTTTGCATTAAGTGTCGTCCAAACCTCATACTCAAGACCAGGACCGCTTCTGACATTTAGTTTTTCCGTTGTCACCTCAACCATCTGCATACAGTGCTCAAGTGCAACTTCCTTTGCCTCTTCACCTGTCACACAATTTTCAGACCAAATATAGCCATCAATACCGCCAGAGCTTATGTGCCACCAGCCGTTTCCCATATCCTCAACAAGCTCACCACCGGAATACTTTGTCAGCTTTCCGATAATAGTACCGTCTGTTGTTGGCTGATTTCTTACATTTAGATACGTATTGACCTTTGATGCAATAAACATATTCGTATAATGATTCCACACATCCTCGCGCGGATCTTCATGTTTTTTTACTGTTTTTTCTGCCTCAGAAGCCTTTGTGGCATCCTCTGTTTTTTCCTCTAAAGATGTCTCTTCGCTTTCTGCAACTTCCTTTTTGCTCTCGCTCTCAATAGTCTGCTTCAAATTTTGCTCTGCAAGTGTCTGCTGTTCATTTTGTTCAATTGCATCCTTTGTTTCCTCAGCCGAAGATAAAGAAGGCTTTTTGCCTTCAAAGATGCCAAATCCATTTGTCACATGAAAAGCAGCCGCTACCACTGCAATAAGTGCCCAAATCACTACAATAACTAACACAATTTTTGTCATACGCTTGTTGCGGCGGCGACGTTTTATTTCTTTTTCCTTGCGTCTTCGAAATTCTGCCATCCGAGGGGTTTCCTCATACTCTGGTCTTTTGTGCTCCATGAATCTCACCTTTCTGATGCTGCCCTGCAATACATAACCATATGCTGCTTACTTTACCTGTTCAGGCTTGGCATCTCTTTTCTTCTTTGTAAGCTTGCTTAGTTCAATTTTTCTTCCCTGAACTTCTGCAAAAACTTTTTCTTTTGCATCAAAGGAATCAGCAAATACAACCTCTTCCCCTTCTTCTAGTTTCAATGCTCTTGTACCTGCTGCAGTTTTTTTCTGAAGCGGAACCTCTTCTGTTGAAAATTTAATTGCATGCTTTTTATTTGTCACAACTGCGACAAGCTCTTTTGAAGCATCTAAAATCGCAACAAGCGCATCGCCTTCTCCAAGCTTCGCCGCTGCAATCATTTTCTTTATGCTGATCAGCTCTGCTCCCAATGTTTTTCTAACCAAACCATTCTTTGTCACAAAAATGAGTGTCTTTTCCTTTATGTCCTCATCGCTAAATACTGTGAGAATTGTTTCATCAGCACTGCTATAGTTACACAAATTGTCAATCGGCGCACCCTTATCCTTGACCTTTCCAAGCGGAATTGCATCAGCCTTCAAATAATGAAGAATACCTTCCTTTGTGAATACAGCAAGACGTGAGTTTGTCTTACATGGCACAAAACGCACATTTTCGCTGCGAAGCTGTTCCTCATTTTTATCAAACAGCGCCTTATCTACAAGCTTTACATAGCCAAAACGGTTCATAACAAATACGACATCTGACACTACAGCCGGCTCTTCTTCAAATACAGCAAGAGATGCATTTGTAACTTTTGTGCGTCTTGGCACCTGATAATGTTCACGTATGCTGTCTAATTCCTTTTCGATTGTCTGATACATAGCCTTTTTGCTGCCTAAAATGCGCTCATATGAAGCAATCTTTGCAATCGTCTTTTTATGTTCGTCCAAAAGTGCCTGTAACTCAAGTCCAATTAGTTTGGATAAGCGAAGCTCCAAGATAGCAGTTGCCTGTGCCTCTGTAAACAAAAGCTTTGCAGCCTGTCTGCGTGATTTTTCAGTGCGGAAATTGATACCCTCTGTGATTCCTTCTGACAGACATGCCTTTGCCATCTTTAAAGTCTTACTTCCGCGGATAATTTCAATAATCAAATCTATCACATCAACTGCACGAATAAGACCTTCCTGAATTTCTCGCTTGTTTTTCTCTTTCTCAAGAAGACTTGTATATTTTCTTGTGTTAATATCAACAAGGAACTGAATGTGGTGTGTCAGAACTTCCTTTAAGCCAAGAACCTCTGGTCTTCCATCTACAATAGCAAGCATATTGACACCAAATGTGTCCTCTAACTTTGTTTTCTTATAAAGACCGGCAAGTATACGCTCTGCATCAGCACCCTTTTTCAGCTCGATCTCAATGCGAATACCTTCTTTTGAGGACTGATTTGAAATGTCCACGATATCCGGAAGCTTTCTCGACTCTGCAAGTGCTGCCACATCGCTAAGGAATTTTCCAATATTGGCACCGACCATTGTATAAGGAATCTCCGTAATTACAATTTTGTCACGGTCGCTCTTTCTTTTTCCGCGCACAATCTCTGCCTTGCCGCGTATTCTTATTTTCCCTCGTCCTGTCTCATAAATAGAAAGCAGCTCGTCCTTGTTTGTCACAATACCGCCAGTCGGAAAATCAGGTCCCTCAATAATATCTAACAAATCTGCCGTAGTCGCATTAGGAAATTCCATCAGCAACTTTTCTGCATTTATGATCTCTCCTAAATTATGTGGCGGTGTACTTGTCGTCATACCAACTGCAATACCTTCGGAACCGTTAATTAAAAAGTTCGGAACACGAACAGGAAGAACAGATGGCTCTTTTTCTGTCTCATCAAAGTTTGGAACAAAATCCACAATATTCTTATCCAGATCTGCCAGATACACTTCCTGTGTAAACTTCTTTAAGCGTGCCTCTGTGTAACGCATTGCCGCAGCACCGTCGCCCTCTATGGAACCAAAATTTCCATGTCCGTCAACAAGTGCCATTCCCTTCTTGAAATCCTGAGAAAGTACAACAAGTGCATCATAGATGGAGGAATCACCGTGAGGATGATATTTACCCATCGCATCACCGACAATACGCGCTGATTTTCGATGCGGCTTGTCTGCATTTAAGCCTAACTCATCCATCGCAAATAGAACTCTTCTTTGAACAGGCTTCAATCCGTCTCTGACATCTGGAACTGCACGCGCCGTGATAACGGACATCGAGTAGTTTATGAAGGATTTTCGCATTTCTGACGAATATTCCGTTGTAATGATTGTTTCTGCCATTTATATTAAATTCCATACCTTTCTTAGTATTTTGTGTATTATAATGCCTACGAATTGCTCCGTTGCTACGCAACTCTCGCAATTCCAAAAAACCTTCGGATTCGCTAATTTTAGTAAGAAACAGCACATCCGCGCCTATCATGCGCAAAACCGCCCTGTCGGGCTTAATCTCTGCTTCGCAGCTGTTAAATCATATATCCAGCTGTGCTTCGCGGCCATGCTTATGGATAAATTCTCTTCGCGGCTCAACATCGCTTCCCATCAAAAGCTCTGTCATCTCATTTGCAAGTCTGGCATCTTCGATTTCGACACGCTTTAAGCAACGGCTCTCTGGATTTAATGTTGTCTCCCACAGTTGGGACGCATCCATCTCTCCAAGTCCCTTATAGCGCTGCAAAGTGAAATCTTTATGCGTTTTTCTGTATTTATCAAGCGCAATGTCATCATAAAGATACTGTTCCTGACCGCGCTTTGGCACTGCCTTATAAAGCGGCGGCATTGCGATATAAACATGACCCTCCTGAATCAGTTCCGGCATAAAGCGGTAGAAAAATGTCATTAAAAGCGTACTGATATGCTCACCATCGACATCGGCATCGGCCATTATAATAATTTTGTCATAGCGAAGCTTAGAAATATCAAAGTCGTTTCCATATCCTTCTGAGAAACCACAGTTAAATGCCTGAACCATGGATTTAATTTCTGCATTTGCAAGCACCTTGTCAATAGATGCCTTTTCTACATTTAAGATTTTTCCTCTGATTGGAAGAATCGCCTGATAACGTCTGTCTCTGGCAGTCTTTGCCGAACCGCCTGCTGAATCTCCCTCTACGATAAAAATCTCACAAAGACTGCTGTCCTTGCTCTCACAGTTTGCAAGCTTTCCATTTCCATCAAATGAATATTTTTGCTTTGTCAGCAGATTAGACTTTGCCTTTTCCTCTGCCTTTCTAATCTTTGCAGATTTTTCTGCACAGCCAATAATACTCTTTAGCACCTCAACATGCTTATCAAAGTAAAGCTCTAGCTGCTCTCCTGTTACGTTAATTACTGCCTTTGAAGCATCCTGACTTCCAAGCTTTGTCTTTGTCTGACCCTCAAAAATAGGATCTGGATGCTTAATTGCAATAATAGCAGTCATACCGCAGCGCGTATCTGGTCCTGTAAATTTTGCAGGATCCTTTAAAATGCCAAGCTCTTTTGCATAGCTGTTTATTTCCTGCGTGAATTTTGTCTTAAAACCAGTCAGATGTGTTCCGCCGTCTGTATTGTAAATATTGTTGCAATAGCTAAGAAGCTTTTCTTCAAACAGATCCACAAACTGGAATGCAACTGTTACCTCTATTCCATCACTCATTCCTGTATAGGTGATAATATCATGAACTGTTTCCTTGCCCTTATTCAGCTCGCGGATATAAGCAGAAATTCCATCTGGCTCATAATAGGTAATACTCTCCTCCTCACCGCTTCGCTTGTTATTAAAGACAATTTCCAGACCTGGATTTAAATAAGTTGTCTCATGCAGACGACTCATAATTGACTGTGCTGAAAAACGTGTTCGCTCAAAAATTTCAGCATCTGGCTTAAAATTAATCCATGTTCCAGTTTCCTTTGTTCTTCCTTTTTTCGGGAGAAGGCCGTCCTTTAGTTCAATTACAGGCGTTCCTCTCTCATATTTATCATAATAAACCCATCCGTCTTTTGCGATATGGATCTCCAAATATTCAGAAAGTGCATTGACAACGGAAGATCCTACACCATGAAGTCCTCCGCTTGTTTTATATGCTGTGTTATCAAATTTACCTCCTGCATGCAGCGTCGTAAAAATAACACGCTCTGCAGATACACCAAGCTTGTGACGATCAACAGGAATACCACGGCCACTGTCCTTTACCGTAACAGATCCATCATTTTCCAATGTCACCTCTATATGATTACAAAAACCTGCCAAATGCTCATCAACGGCATTGTCTACAATCTCATATACCAAATGGTTTAAACCAGAGACAGATACGCCTCCTATATACATACCTGGACGCTTGCGGACTGCTTCAAGTCCCTCAAGCACCGTAATACTGTCTGCATTGTATACGTCTTTTTTTGCCATCTATATTTCCTTCCTTATCTCATCATCTCAATCATCTCTTATATCCGTTAATTTTATACCATTGAGTGATTCTTTCTGTCAAGCTGTTTTCCGAATGAGATGTCCCGCAAATTGGAACTTCCCACTCATTTATACTTGTTTTATGAACTTATGTTTGGTTTTATTCTTAAAAAAAATGCTCTGCAACTGCAGAGCATAACAGCTTGTAGGAGAATCGAACTCCTGTTTTCGCCGTGAGAGGGCGACGTCTTAACCCCTTGACCAACAAGCCATATT